>NZ_JAEKCY010000023.1:0-85275 GCF_016405475.1 Pseudomonas sp. MF6767
GATTACATCGAGATGTTTTACAACCCAAAACGACGCCACAGTTTCAACAATCAGCTGTCACCGGTAGAGTTTGAAAAGCGTTACGCAGCGAGCCTGGAGAGTGTCTAGGAAACCCGGGGCGATTCAGTATGCGCGTGCACAACTGCTAACACAACGCCGAGAGGCGGCTCAACAATGGGCAAACTACCTAGACCATTTGCGGCAAAACGCGGCTCGATTGACGACAGATTGACGATGCAACGAAATTCCAGAATATGGTGACAGTGGAACCTCAAAAACGAAAAAGGGGCTCTTTATGATGACTTGGCTTTCAGCATCCAGGTTACTGAATATGGCGCGGCGGACGGGATCATGACTCATCCTCTAACGGTTTGAAAAGTCGGCAGTTTAAAAAATTAATCTATCGCAGATGGACTAAATTGTGTACTCATCACTCTGCGCTGTAAATGACGTCGTCTGAACACATTTCGAACATCTCCTTCTAGCCGGGTTTGATGCATGTGAAGGAGCACAGATCTCAAGGGAGCAAGAACGGGAATGCCATGAACAGCCCCGCGGCACTGGGAGAGCCTTGAACCGTTCTCCCTGCGCCGTCCGGATTGGTTTACTCAATAAATCGGTTACGACCGGCCAATACCGCAAAGACAATCTGCAGGCACGCCGCAGATAACAGCAACCACAGTGATACCTGCCAGGTGCCGAAAACACCATGTAGGCAACGGGCCAGGAACGGCCCCACTGATCCTAAGCCATAGCCTACACATTGGGCCATGGCCGACAACGAGCTCGCCTGGTGGTGATCACGAACCCGTAGACCGAATAATGTCAGGCACGTGACCATCGACATCCCTGCCCCCACCCCGGCGAACAATAACCAGATCAAAGACAAGGCAGGTGCCCAGACCAGACCCGCCATGCCAACGGTGATCGCCAGCGAGCATAAGAACCCCAGCAGACGCTGATCTTTGAGGCGCTTGATGGCAATGGAAGTAGACAGGTTGGCGACGACAGCAATGGCTTGATAGGCAAAGAGATGAACACCCAATTCCGAGGCACCAATCCCGACCGAACTCGCCATGGCGGGATACCAGTCAATCAAGGTGTAGAACGTAACCGTCTGCAGTGCCATGAACATCGACACCTGCCAGGCGATGGCGCTTCCCCACACTGATTTACTTGCAGCAGGTGGTGCAGCAGGAGCCCGGCCACGAGCGCGCTTCAAGTGCGGCAACCAACATGCGATGGCTACAAGGGCAAGGACAAACCAAACCCCAAGGGCAAATCTTCCATGTATAGCCGGTAAGCACCGACAACGGAGCTGCAAGGCCGCTGGCCAGTGCAGCCATCAGGGCCATGGTTGCGGCATATAACCCTACGCACAGAGCTGCGTGACTTGGGAAGTATCTCTTGACCAATGGAACAACCAGCACATTGGCGGTGGCAATGCCTCCACCGATGAGCAACGTTCCTAACCATAGGCCAGTGTAAGTACCACTGGAACGGATGATGCAGCCGATTGCGATAAGGCACAGCGCACCAAATAACGCCTGCTCCAATCCAAAACGTCGCGTCAGCCAAGGAGCCAACGGCGAGGCAGAAGCGAACATCAGCAAAGGCAGAGCGTTCAGCCCCTTCAAAACAGTGCGTGGGTGTAGGTCACGTACAGCCGGTTTTCATCCAGGTCGCGTTGAGTCGTCACGGTGCTGCGCAACATCGCATTGCGCCACTGCACGCCAAACCCGGACAACGTCGGGCCCTGGAACGCGTAGGTCAGCACCAGGTCGCGCTCCAACTCATGCTGGCTGCCTTGGTCCGACTTGATGTCGCCGCCGCGCTGGTAGATCACCTGAGAACTCAACCCCGGCACACCGACGGTGGCGAAGTTGAAGGCGTGCTGCGCAACCCAGGTGTTCTCGCCGGCACGCTGGAAACGCGCGCCGGTCTGGCGGTCGGTGATCAGGTACGTCGCCGAGCCATCGCCCTGGTTCAGAAACGGGAAGTCACTGGAACCATTGAGGTGCTGGTAGCCCAGGCTGACTGCATGCCCTGCCAGGCTGTAAGTGAACAAACCCGCGAGCACCCGGTTATCGACTTCGCCGTTGTTGTGGTAGCCGGTGCTGCGATAGCCCTCGGCCCGGCCCGCCGCGCTGCCGTTGCGGCCATCGGAGGAACTGTCGAAAAACCGCAGGTCACTTTTGAAACTGCCCACCGGCAACGCCAGGTTATGCACCAGGCCGACAAAGTGTTGCTGATAGAAGTCCTCGAGGTCGCCGTAGTAGTACTGCAGCAACAGGTCGGGACGCGGGGTGTAGTCGACACCGGCGTAATAGAACTGGTTACTGCGCTGGCCGGCCGGGCCGCCCGCACCGCTGATGGCGAGGTCTTCGTTGTTCGAGGAATTGCGGCTTTTGACCCCGCTCAAGCGCCCGCCGATCAATGTGAAGTGGTCGAAGTCCTTTGACGTGGCCTGCCAGCCCTGGAAGGTTTCCGGCAACAGGCGGCCGTCGTTGTAGACCACCACTGGCAGTTTCGGCATCAGGGTGCCGACCTTCAATTCGGTCTTGGCCACACGCACCTTGCCGGTCAGGCCCAGGCTGGCGAAATCACTCACGGCCCAGCCGTCGCTGTCGGTTGGAAACACAAACCCGCCTTGGCTGACACCGTTGGGGTTGCCGTGGGTGCCACGCCCGGAATCCAGGCGAATGCCAAGCATGCCCTGGGCGTCTACACCAAAGCCTACCGGGCCCTGGGTGTAGCCAGAAGTGAAGTTGAGAATGAAGCCCTGGCCCCATTCTTCCAGCTTCGAAGGCTGGGCCGGCCCGCTGCGGTTGTCCTGGTTGAAGTAGACGTTGCGGGCTTCGATTTTCGCGTGGGAATCGTCGATAAAGCCTTCGGCGTCGGCGTTAGAAACAGCGGCCATCGCGACCACCAGAGGCAAAACGCGCGCGCACGAAGTCGCCGATTTCAGTACGGAGTTTTTCATTTAGGAGTACCCATTACTTTTATTGTTGTTTAGGGTGAAGGGCCAAGCAGTGACGCAGATCTACTATGAGAGCTGACTTGCCTGAGTTAGCCGTGGGTCAGCCAACGAAGAAGAGGCCTGTGCCGACGCCATCGCCGGCAAGCCAGCTCCTATATTGATCGGGTTATCTAGTCGGGAGGGCGGTGACCTCAGGTGCCTTTCGGCGCTCGGTCATGCGCTGCAGCGAGAAGATCCCAATCGAGCCCAGCAGCGCCGGTATCGCCAGCACGATAAAGAACACCGACGGCTGCCCCAGTTGCGCGATCAACCACGCCCCCAGCATCGAACCTATGATCGAGCCGACCCGCCCGTTGGCCATGGCCCAACTCACGCCCGTGGCCCGGGCGGCCGTCGGGTAGATGCTGGCTGACAGCAGGTTCAACCCGTTCTGCGCCCCGGCCACGCCGAAGCCCACCATGAACACCGTCAGGCCCAACCAGAACGCATCGGCCAGTGCAAACCCCACCAACGCAATCACCAGCGCCGAGCCCAGATACGCCAGGCCCAACACGCGATATGGGCTCACGCGGTCCATCAGCAAGGCCATCAGAATCGCCCCCACCGTGCCGCCCAGCGGCACCATCGCACCGATGCGCGCGGCACTGGCGATGTCGTAGCCGGCGTCCTTAAGGATGCTTGGCAACCAACTGGTCAGCAGGTAGAACACAAACAGCGAGCAGAAGAACGTGCCCCACAACAACACAGTACGCAGGGCGCGGCCTTCGATGAACAGTTGGGAGATGGGCGAGCGCGCGGCCACCGGGCTTTGCGGTTCGATGAAGGTGATGTCGTGCAGGTCGGTGCGGCCGGTGATCTTGCCCATCACCTTGCGCAGCGCCTCGGCATGGTGTGCGTGAGCGGCCATGAAGCGCACTGACTCCGGCAACAGCCAGGCCAGCAATGGCAGCAACAGCAACGGCACAATCCCGCCGATCATCAACACACCGCGCCAGCCAAACACCGGGATGATCTGGCTGGCCACCGCTCCGCCAAGCGCCAGGCCGGTGGTGAAGCCGCTGTAGCTCAAGGTGACCATGATCATTCGGCGCCGCGCCGGCGAGTATTCGGAGCTCAAGGTGATGCACGTCGGCATCGCTCCGCCCAAGCCGATGCCGGTGAGAAAGCGCAGCGCGGTGAGCATGTCGATGGAAGTGGAATACGCCGACGCCAGGGTGCCGAGGCTGAAAATCAGCACCGAGACCAGCAGCACCTTCTTGCGCCCGCAGGCACCGGCCACCGGGCCGAACATGAAGGCGCCGACCATCAAGCCGAACAACCCGGCGCCAAACGCCGGTGACAGCTCGCTGGGTTGCAGCCCCCATTCCTGGCGCAGGGCCGGGGCGATGTAACCGATGACTGCGGTGTCGAAGCCGTCCACCAGCACCACCAGGAAGCACAGGACCAGCACCATGACCTGGTAGCCGGAAATCCTGTTGTTATCGATCATTGCGCCTATGTTTGCAGTCTTGCCGTTCATGGATGTTCCCCTTTTATTGGATTTGTCTGTGGGGTGAATCAGGTGCATCGCAAAGCGGTGTTCTTTTACCTAGCGCTCCAAAAGGTCCAGCGCTACATCAACAATCATGTCCTCCTGCCCGCCGACCATCCGGCGCTTGCCCAACTCCACCAAAATGTCCACGGCCTTCAAGCCATAGCGTGCCGCCGCGACTTCGGCGTGTCGCAGGAAGCTCGAATACACCCCGGCATAACCCAGCGCCAAGGTCTCCCGGTCTACCCGCACCGGGCGGTCCTGCAGCGGTCGCACGATGTCGTCGGCGGCGTCCATCAGCGCGTACAGGTCGGTGCCGTGGTTCCAGCCCAGGCGATCGGCTGCGGCGATGAACACTTCCAGCGGCGCATTGCCCGCACCGGCGCCCATGCCGGCGAGGCTGGCGTCGATACGGTCGCAACCCTCCTCCACCGCCACGATGGAATTGGCCACCCCCAGGGACAGGTTGTGGTGCGCATGCATGCCGGTTTCAGTCTCGGGCTTGAGTACTGCCTTTACCGCACGAAAGCGCTCGCGAATGTCCTGCATGCTCATGGCGCCACCGGAGTCCACCACGTAGATACAGGTGGCGCCGTAGCTCTCCATTTTTTTCGCTTCCAGCGCCAGGTTCTGCGGGCTGGTGAGGTGGCTCATCATCAGAAAACCCACGGTGTCCATGCCCAGGGTGCGCGCGTATTCAATGTGCTGGCGGGCGCAGTCGGCCTCGGTGCAATGGGTGGCCACCCGCACTACCCGCGCCCCGGCGTTGTACGCGGCCTTGAGGTCGTGCACGGTGCCGATGCCGGGCAGTAACAGCGTGGCAACTTTGGCGTGGCTGATCACGTCGCTGACCGCCTCGATCCACTCAAGGTCGGTGTGGGCACCAAAGCCATAGTTGAAACTGGAACCCTGCAGCCCGTCACCATGGGCCACTTCGATGGAGTCGACACGCGCCTTGTCCAGCGCGCGGGCGATGGTCTGCACGTTGTCGATCGAATACTGGTGGCGCACCGCATGGCTGCCGTCACGCAGGGTGACGTCGCTGATGTAGAGCTTCTTGCCGGGATCAAAAGTCATGTCGTGCGCCTCACAAAGCCATCGACTGCGCCATGCGTTCGGCGGTGGCCAACGCAGCGCAGGTCATGATGTCGAGATTGCCGGCATACGCTGGCAGGTAATGGGCGGCGCCCTCGACTTCGAGGAACACCGTGGTTTTCAAGCCGCTGAAGCGCCCCAGCCCAGGAATGTTCAGGGGTGCCTCGGCAGGGATCACCTCGAACTGGACCTTTTGCTTGAGGCGATAACCCGGCACATACGCGGTCACGGCATTCGCCATGTCCTCGATGGAGGCTTCTATCTCGCCCTGGTCCGCCGCTTCCGACAACACGTAAACGGTGTCGCGCATCATCAACGGCGGCTCGGCCGGGTTCAGCACGATGATCGCCTTGCCCTTGCCCGTTCCGCCTACGGCTTCGATGGCCTGGGCGGTGGTTTCGGTGAACTCGTCGATGTTCGCCCGGGTGCCGGGGCCGGCGGATTTGCTGCTGATGGAAGCGATGATTTCCGCGTAGTGCACCTTGGCCACCCGGGACACCGCCGCCACCATCGGAATGGTCGCCTGGCCGCCGCAGGTCACCATATTGACGTTGAGTGCCGACAGGTTGGCATCCAGGTTCACCACCGGTACGCAGTACGGGCCGATGGCGGCCGGGGTCAAATCGATCAGGCGGATGCCGGGTTTGTGCTGGCGCAAAAAGGCATCGTTGTGCACGTGGGCGGCGGCCGAGGTGGCATCGAACACGAAGTCGATGTCGGCAAATTCCGGCAGTTTCACCAAGCCTTCAACGCCCTCGTGGGTGGTCGCCACGCCGAGGCGCCGCGCCCGTTCCAGGCCGTCGGAGGCGGCGTCGATACCGACCATCACCGCCATCTGCAAATGCTTGCCGTGGCGCAGGATCTTGATCATCAGGTCGGTGCCGATATTGCCGGAGCCGATGATTGCGACTTTCTTTTTATGTTCACTCATCTCAGCGCCCCAAAGCCTTGGCGGTTTTACCGGCGATGCCGAATTGGGTTTTCGGCACTTCGGTGATGATCACCCGCACCGATTCCGGCGGGGCCTGGATCGACTCGATCGCGGCTTGGGTCAAGGCCTCGATCAGCCGCGCCTTCTGCTCGTCGTCGCGGCCTTCCATCAGAAAAACTTGCATGATCGGCATGGTGGTTTCCTCACGCAGACGTGGAGGCAAAGCGCATGGAAACGCTGCCCAGGTGCTGGTAGCGCACGGTGATCTGGTCACCCGCCTCTACCGCGATGGCTTCGGTGACGCCGCCGGTCATGATGAAGGTGCCGGCGGGCAATTCCTTGCCCTGGGCAGCGAGCATATTGGCCAGCATCGCCACGCTTTGGGCCGGGTGGCCGAGTACGGCAGCGCCGGCAGCGGTGGCGACCACTTCACCGTTTTTCTCCATCACCACGCCGAGGCATTTCAGGTCGAGGCCAAGCGGGCTGCGGGCCTGGCCACCGGTGACGAAGCGCGCAGACGAGGTGTTGTCGGCGATCACGCTCTTGAGGTCGAAGCGGAAGTTTTCATACCGCGAGTCGATCACTTCAACGGCCGGCAGGATGAAGTCGGTGGCCGCCAATACGTCGCCCACGTGCACGCCCGGACCTTTCAGCGGGTGCTTGAGCACGAAGGCGATTTCCGCTTCAACCTTGGGATGAATCAGCGAGTCGACGTCGATCACCGAGCCATCTGCGCAGGAGCCGTAGTCGGTGATAAAGCCATGGATCGGCTCGGTCACGCCCATCTGCTTCATCTTGGCAAACGAGGTGAGGCCCATTTTCAGGCCGACGATGCGCACGCCGCGTGCCTCTTTGTTGGCGCGGATCGCGTCCTGGATGGCATAGGCATCTTCCCAGTCCATGTCGGGATGGGCGTCGGTGATCTTGGCCACGGCTTCGCGGTTAAGCTCGGCGTTTTCCAGGTGGGTGGCCAGATCGGCGATGGTGGTTGCTGACAGATTCATAGAGGTGTCCTTCAAACAAAACGAACGGAAGCCGAGCCGATACCGCCCAGGCTCATGCGCAGTTGATCACCGGGTTGCACGGGAACCATGGCGGCCAGGGAGCCGGACAAAATCACTTCGCCTTTTTTCAAGCCGATGCCCAGTTGCCCCAGGGTGTTGGCCAGCCACACCACGGCATTCACCGGGTGGCCGAGGGCGGCGGCACCGGCACCGGTGGCGACGATTTCGCCGTTCTTTTCCAGGGTCATGCCGACGCAGGCCAGGTCGATATCCAGGGGATCGACCGCGCAGTCACCCAGCACAAACGCTGCGGCTGAAGCGTTGTCTGCCACGGTGTCCTGGATCCTGATTTTCCAGTCCTTGATCCGCGAGTCGACGATCTCGAAGCACGGCATCACATACGCCGTGGCACGGATCACATCGGCCGCCGTGACACCGGGGCCCATTAGGTCGGCCTTGAGCACAAAGGCAATCTCGCCTTCGGCCTTGGGCGCGATGAAGTCGGCGCAAGCCAATGCCGCACCGTCGTTGACCAGCATGCCGCTGAGCAGGTGGCCGAAGTCCGGCTGGTCGACGCCGAGCATGTCCATCACCACCTGGCTGGTGACCCCGATTTTCTTGCCGATCACGGTCTGCCCGGCATCCAGGCGCGGTTGCAGCATGGCCAGCTGGATCTGGTAGGCGTCGGCCACGCTCAATTCGGGGTATTGCTCGGTGAGCGGCGCTACGGGTTTTCTATAGGTGAGCGCCTGATGCAACTGCGCGCCGAGGTGGTTGAGGTTCGTCATGGTGGTACTCACAGGCGGATGCACACGTTGCGCAGTTCGGTGTAGAACTCCAGGGAATGCACCCCGCCCTCGCGGCCGATGCCCGACTGCTTGGCGCCACCGAAGGCGGTGCGCAGGTCCCGCAGGAACCACGAGTTGATCCAGCAGATGCCCACGTCGAGTGCCGCGCCCATGCGGTGGGCGACTTGCAGGTTGGTGGTCCACACACTGGCGGCGAGGCCGTAGGGCGTGTCGTTGACCAGGCGTACCACTTCGTCTTCATCATCGAAAGGTGCGATGTGGCAGCACGGGCCGAAGATTTCTTCGCGCACCACCGCAGAGTCTTCCGCCAGGCCGGTCCAGATGGTCGGCTGTACCCACGCGCCTTCGGCCAGTTCGGCAGGCATGTCCGGGATGCCGCCGCCGGTGACCACGGTGGCGCCGTCTTTGGCAGCCTGCTGGTAGTAGCTCAAGACTTTTTGCCGGTGACCGACCGAGACCAGCGGGCCCATGGTCACGCCCGGCTCATTCGGCGGGCCGACCTTGATCGCTTCGGCGCGCACCTTGAGGGCAGCAACAAAGGCTGCAAACAACGGGCGCTGCACGTAGACGCGCTCGGTGCCGAGGCACACTTGCCCGCTGTTTTCGAACACCGCGCGGGCGATGCCGGCCACGGCTTTGTCCAGGTCTGCATCGGCAAAAATCACCCCGGCGTTCTTGCCGCCCAGTTCCAGCGACACCGGGCGCACGCCCTTCGACGCGGCCTTCATGATCGCCTCGCCGGTGCCGGTTTCGCCGGTGAAGGTGATGCCGTCGACGTCCGGGTGTTCAGTGAGGAAGGCACCGGCGGAGTGCTCGCCAAACCCGTGGACAACGTTGTACACGCCCGCCGGTACACCGGCGTCGCGCATCACTTCGCCGAGCAAGGTGGCGGTGGCCGGGGTTTCTTCCGAGGGCTTGACCACCACGGTGTTGCCGCAGGCCAGGGCCGGGCCGACTTTCCAGGTCATCAGCAGCAGCGGCAGGTTCCAGGGGCAGATCACCCCGATCACCCCGCGTGGGTTGCGCACGGCGTAGTTGACCGCCTTGCCGCCGTCGGGGGTGTCCATGGTGAAGCTTTCGGTGGGCACGTTGCGGATCAGGTCGGCGAACACCTTGAAGTTGGCGGCGCCGCGCGGGATGTCCAGGTGGCTGGCCAGCGCATGGGGCTTGCCGGTGTCGGCCACTTCGGCGGCCACGAATTCTTCGGCGCGTTGTTCGATACCGTCGGCGACCTTGTGCAGCAAGGCGGTGCGCTGGGCGATGGTCATCTTGCCCCACGGGCCATTCAGCGCGGCACGGGCGGCGTTGACGGCGGCGTCCACTTGCTCGCGGCCGGCTTCGTGGACCTGGCCGATCACGCTGTTGTCGGCAGGGTTGCGGTTGTCGAAGGTGCGCACGCCTTCAACCCATTGGTTGTCGATAAAGTTGTGAAAATGCTTGGTCATGGTTGGCGCTCTTCTCTTGTTATCAGGTTCAGCTCGGCATCGCCGGCCGTCAGGTAGTCCCACATGCGTTCGAAGATCCGGCCGCTGTTGGTCGCCCGTTGCCGGGCGGCTTCGAGGCTCAGGCGTGGCGCCTGGTCGGCCACACCGGCAGCCAGCAGTTGCAGTTCGATGCGGGCGGCGTCTTCGAGGTAGAAGTTGAGGGTCAGCGCTTCCACCAGCGAACCGCCGACCACGATCGCGCCGTTGCCGCGCATCACCAGGGCCTGGGCGTTGCCCAGTTGCTCGGCGAGTGCCGCCGCCTGGGTGTCGTCGCGCAGCAGTTGCGGGTCATTCCACAGCGGCACGCCGTTGTTGAAATAGGCGCCCATGCCGTGACGCAGCTGCGGCGTGAGGCCGGCGCACGACAGGCTCATCACCTGCATCGGCATGCTGCGAATCACCGCCTGCACATCGGCGCGGCGCCGGTAGATCTGCTGGTGGATGCGCACCTCACCCAGCACGCCTTCCGGCAGCGGGCCGTGCACCGGCACCACCGTGCCGGGCTCGCCGGGCTGGATCAGACCCATGGGTTTGGCGGCGCACACCAGGAAACGCTCGGCATCCAGGCGCAGGCTGCAATGGCCGTAGGCATGGACAAAACCGGCCCGGGCCAACGCGCGGGCGGCAACCCGCACTTCGGCCTGCTGGCTTAACGTGCTCATAACTTGAACTCCGGAATATCCGGCTTCGAGCCCCAGGCGCAGAACGAGGTGGTGGCCAGGGGAAACTGCCGGGGCTGGTGACTGGCGTCGTCTTCCGGGGCGATGTGGCTGACCCCGGTGGAGTATTCGTAGGTCATGCCGTCGGGGCCTTCGAAGTACAGGAACATCGCCCCCGACGTCGGATGGCGACCAGGGCCGAACAGGATCTTGATCCCGCGCTCCTTCAGGAAGTACCAGGCGCGCATCACGTCATCGATGCTTTCCACCTGGTGGTTGATGTGCTGCACGCCCGCATGGCTGGAGGGAAACAGGGCGATCTTGTGGTGCACGTCATCGATGCGCAGCAGCGGCGCTTCACCGATACGGTCGCTGACCCGGGCGTTGGCCAATTGGGTCCAGAAGGCTTCGTCGCGCTTGGCGTTGGTGGTGCGCAAGCCGATGTGACTGAAGCCGGTGATGCCGGCGTCGCGGCTGGCGAAATAGCGGCTGCCGCTGGCATGTGGGCGCAGCACCAGTTCGATGTGGTTGCCGCTGGGGTCGCGAAAGTGGATTAGCTCGTTGACATGGCGCACCTCGGCCTCTTCGCGGCTGCCGGGACGCACGGCGTAACCGTTGTCTTCAAGCAGTTGGGCGGCGTGGTCGAGTTCATTCGAGTCAGTGACTTCGAACGCGGTGGTGGTTTCCCGGGGGTCGCCTTCGTAGTAGCACAGGGTGTGGTCGCGGCTGTCGGAGCGGAAATAGATCGCGCCGTTGGCCTCGCGGGCCACTTGCAGACCGAGCATCTGCGTTGCGTACAACTTGGCCTGGGCAAGGTCCGCCGTGCCCAGACGCACGTAACGGATGTCATGCAGATTGATCATGAACGTGCCTCTTGGTTTTATTCTTGTCTGGACACAATCCTCGCCGTCGGGCACAAATAGCAGAAGCGAATTCTAGTTATTCAATCTATTTGATTTGGTTATAGTCATGCGCACAGATCTGAACCTGCTACGGGTGCTGTTGGCCATTCACGATTGCGGCAATGTCACGGCCGCGGCCAAGCGCCTGGGCATGAGTCAGCCGGCGGCTAGTGCGGCATTATCCCGCTTGCGCCACTCGCTGGGCGATCCCCTTTTTGTGCGTAGCGGCACCGCCATGGAGCCCACATCACGGGCGCGGAGCATTGTCGAGCGCACCCGGGAAGTGATCGCCACGATCGACCAGGAAATCCTCCCAAGCCCCACGTTCGACCCCGCCGAAAGCCGCGACGAAGTCACCTTCTGCTTGAGCGAAATCGGTGAAGTAGTGTTCCTCCCCGCGCTCTTCGACCGCCTGCGCAATAAGGCACCCCACGTGAAAATCCGCTGCCTGAGCCTCGGCCCCGAAGACCTGCTGGAAGCCCTGCGCGACGGCAGGGTTGATGCGGCTTTGGGTTACTTCCCTGACTTGGATGCGCCAAACATTTACCAGCAACGGCTGTTCTCACACGATCTGGTGTGCCTGATCCGAGATAACCACCGCATCACCGGCCCGAAACTGACCATGGAAGAGTTCTGTACCCTAGAACACCTCCAAGTACGCGACGGCAGCCGCAGTCAGGAGATGTACGAAAGCTTTTTGGCGGAACAGGGGATCAAACGCAAGATCGTGCTGCAGATGTCTCACTACATGAGTATGTCAGCGATTATAGAACGGTCTGATTTGATTGCGGTGATGCCACGGACGGTGGCGCATATCTATAAGAAACATTCGACAGTACGGATGATCGAACCGCCAGTGGAGATACCGCCATATAGTTTGAAGCATCACTGGCATGCGCGGAATCAGAAAGATCCGAGGCATTTGTGGCTGAGGGCTCAAATAGGGGAAATGTTCGGTGATTACACCAATTTCTGACTCGAACTCAATACTGAACGCTAACCGCAAATCGATGATAGGCGTTGAGGGGCATAGCCACTCCAATGATAGTTCGTCTATGCTCTATGAGCGTAAACTACACATCCAGTGTGGATGTGCCAGCGTGCATTCATAAACTTACCGATGTAAGTTTTAAGCAGTAGACGTTCGGCGGTTAATATAGCCGCAGGTTCAGGGTCCGACCAAACTATCGCTATACGAGTAGAATACTATGTTTAAACTTGCATGCCGCTTTTAGTGCTGAACAACCTGAGTTCAGGCGTTTTTGATCGTCAGTAGTCTAGCATAACGGCATACCTGCCAATGAACCTGAACGCCGGGCGATGCACCTGGTAACTAACATCCTTGCAACATCTCGCAGATGCGCGGAGAAGATGTGTTCTAGTATCATAAACGAGAAAACGGGCCGCAACCGAACGGAACATCTCGAAGTCCTGAGCAACAATAGACTGCAGTAGCGCCTACTGCACCGAAATACTTCGTTCACGAATCTTCGATTAAACTCAGGCTACGTCCCATCACTCGGTATCTTTATCAAGGTGCCCAGGTAAGAACCGATGCTATAATATGCGATTAACTTAAATTTGAATAATCGATATAACCTGATTCACCACCGCCGAAGAATGTAGTGGGATTGGCTAGATTCAATGGTGCACCCAACTTAAAGCGGGCGGGTAGATCCGGATTCGCAATAAATGGGCGACCAAACGCAATGATATCCCCTCTTCCACTGGCCAGAGCAGCTTCCGCCGTTTGCTCATCATAACCGCCTGCCAGCATTACAACTCCCGTGTATTGGGCCCGCAGATGCTTAATGATCGAGTCCCAGCGCGGGTCGTAGTTTTCATCTCGTACGATACCCACGATCGCTGGCTCTACCAAATGGAGATAAGCGATTTCCATCATGTCAAGTTGGCGGGCGATGTAGCCAAACGTTTCTTCCGGGGTCTCGTCACCCATACCCATAAAGCGCCCCATTGGAGTAAGTCTGACGGATACGCGATCAGCACCGACTTCCTCGATAACAGCCTTGGTCACTTCCAACAGAAAGCGTGCACGGTTTTCAATGCTCCCTCCATAGATGTCGTCACGTTTATTGCTGTTGGAATCGATGAACTGATCCAGAAGATAACCATTGCCAGCATGGATTTCTACCCCATCCATATCTGCCAGCATGGCATTACGTGCCGCAGCGCGGTAATCCGAAATGATCGCCTGTATACCTTCAAATGTGAGCGCTTGAGGAACCGGAACTGACGCCCACACACCATTGCCGTTCTCATCAGCGATGAAAGTCTTTCCGTCCGGCACAGCTAACGCGCTAGGTGCAACAGGCAGACCACCGTTGGGCTGAAAAACGGGATGGGAAATTCTACCGACGTGCCAGAGTTGCAAGAACATCGTCCCGCCCTCACGGTGTACCGCATCGCTTACAGCTTTCCAGCCTTGCACCTGTTCTGGCGTATAGATACCCGGAGTCCAGGCATAGCCCTGACCTTGCTGAGATATCTGGGAAGCCTCGGAAATGATCAATGCGGCACCCGCTCGCTGGCGGTAATACTCGACATTCATGGCCGTCGGGACGTTACCGGGTTGCCCAGCACGGGAGCGCGTAAGCGGCGCCATGGCTACGCGATGCTTGAGCGCTTTTCGACCGATTTTGATAGGAGTAAAGAGATTCATGACCATTACCTTTAGCAGAGAGACCTTCGAGGCCTGAGTGAGAGTTCAGGCTTGCAAGGTAGCTGCAAACATCGAGCGGCAGAATACATCTGCTATGCAACGCTGCGTTGCAAAATGCGCGACGGTGGGTCAACGAAAGAATATGTTAGTGGTGAGCCCCTTCAGCACTCAGCCAGGCGCAAGTTTTGCCAGGTCCTGCCCTGGGGGGTGGCCGAACAGTCTTCGATAGTCGCGGCTGAATTGAGATGGGCTGTGGTAACCCACTGCGTATCCTGCAGCGGCCACGTTACCGGAGACGCCCATGAGAATCGTACGGGCTTTATGGAGGCGCACGTGCTTGAGATACTGAATTGGAGTCAACGAGGTTGCGGCCTGAAAATGACGGAACAAGGAGTTCACGCTCATATTAGCGACCCGAGCGATGTCCTCTACGCGCAAAGGCTTCTCGTAATGGTCTCTCATCCATTGAGCTGCGCGGGTTATCTGCGAAAGTCGGCTGTCAGCGCAACCGAACTGGCGCACCATAGCCCCCTGCGCACTGTTCATGAGCCGCCAGAGAATCTCCCGTTCGATGGCCGGGCCGAGGATTGGGATATCGTTTGGATTATCGAATAACCGGAGCATACGAATAATGGCATCGATCAAGTCCACCTTGGCATGACTTACAGCAACGGCTGAGGGCGTTTGCCGGTGCAACTCGATTCCTGACTCAACCATCAGCTCGGCAATGGCCTTACGATTCAGCCTCAAACCAATAGCCAGAAAAGGTTCGCTTTCACTGGCCTTTATCACGTAACCGATTACCGGCACCTCGATGCCAGCAATGAAATACTCGCCAGAAGTGTAATCGCGCAGTGTATCTCCCCAAGCGACGCGCTTAGTCCCCTGTGCCAGCAACGCGAATAGGGGCTCGGTAATGTAACCCGTTCGAGGCGTCGGCTCAGTAAGTCGTGCCGCCATGAGGTTTGGAAATGCTTGATCAAGCGCAATCTGCGCTGCATGGCGAGAAATTAAATTACGCAGTTCGGTTATCTGATTCATCGACATATTCGAGCATCAAGCACGTCGCCGTGCAAGCAGGTCACCTAAAATAATCGCCGCCATTTTGGTGGAATCGTGCAAGGTCTTGGCGTTATTAATCTATAGGAATGTCTCCATCCTGTGGCTCACTTGCAACGTCGCCATTAGGTGGTGCCAACAAGGGCAATCCTCATGTCGCTCGACACCTGCATCATCGTGGGCAGGAAGGCTTTCGCGTCAGCCCGTTCTGCCTCGGCACGAAGACATTCGGCGAAGATTTTAGCTGGGACTGCTTCCCTGAAGAAATCATAACCATCATTGCTGAATCTCTGGACTGCGGCGGTAATTTCATCGGCGTCGCCAATATTTACACCGACGGTCATCCGGAAAATAACATTCGCGACTTATTCAAGACAGCTCGCGAGGGACGCGAAAAGGCCGCTATCGGAGGCAAAGCGGAGCGTGCGCAGCCACGTGTTCGGGAAGCCAAGCGAATCCGACTATCAAGTCATGTCAAGCCTGACGTGAGCAAGACCGGTGTCGCCTCAACCCATGCGGCAGGCGAAAAACGTTCTATCAACTTGGATTGCGTGCAATGACCAAAACGACGAGCAAGGCCGTGCTGGGTTTCGCGATTTCGATGGGTATGCTTCAAGCTCACGCCGCTGAAAGCAAAAAAGTGGACGTGCTCCTGATCGGCGGCGGCATCATGAGCGCCACACTGGGCGTATGGCTCAACGAACTCGAGCCAGGCTGGTCGATGGAAATGGTCGAGCGTTTGGACAAGGTCGCCGAAGAAAGCTCCAACGGCTGGAACAACGCCGGTACCGGTCACTCGGGCCTCGCCGAACTGAACTACACCCCTGAAGACAAAGACGGCAAGGTCAACATTTCCAAAGCCATCGAGATCAATGAAGCCTTTCAGATCACTCGCCAGTTCCTGTCCTGGCAGGTCAAGAGCGACGTTCTGAAAAACCCGCATTCGTTCATCAACTCCACGCCGCACATGAGCTTTGTGTGGGGCGATGAGAACATCAAGTTCCTGAAGAAGCGTTACGACGCGCTGCAAGCCAGCCCGTTGTTCCGCCCGATGCAGTATTCCGAAGACCCGGTGCAGATCGCCAAGTGGGTCCCGCTGATGATGGAAGGACGTGATCCTTCGCAAAAGCTGGCCACCACCTGGACGCCCATCGGCACCGACGTCAACTGGGGTGAAGTCACCCGTCAGTACGTGTCCGCCCTGCAGACCCGCCCTAACTTCGACCTGAAGCTGTCCAGTGAAGTCAACGACATCACGCGCAACAAAGACGGCTCCTGGCACGTCGAGTACAAAAACCTGAAAGACGGCACCACCGGTGCAACGAACGCCAAATTCCTGTTCATCGGTGCTGGCGGCGGCGCTTTGAAACTGCTGCAAAAATCCGCCATTCCCGAGGGTAACGACTACGCGGGCTTCCCGGTGGGCGGTTCGTTCCTGGTCACCGAGAACCCGACTATCGCTATGCAGCACATGGCCAAGGCCTACGGCATCGCGTCCACTGGCGCGCCACCGATGTCGGTTCCGCACCTGGACACCCGCGTGCTCGATGGCAAGCGCGTGATCCTGTTTGGCCCGTTCGCGACGTTCTCCACCAAGTTCCTGAAGGAAGGTTCGTACCTGGACCTGTTCAGCACCATGACCACCCACAACTTCTGGCCAATGACCAAAGTGGGCGTCGAGCAGTACCCGCTGGTCGAGTACCTCGCCGGTCAACTGATGCTGTCTGACGATGACCGATTCAAAGCGCTGCAGGAATACTTCCCGCACGCCAAGAAAGAAGACTGGCGCCTGTGGCAGGCCGGTCAGCGCGTTCAGGTCATTAAGCGTGATGCGGACAAGGGCGGCGTGCTCAAACTGGGCACCGAAGTCGTTTCCTCCGCTGATGGCAGCATCGCTGCTTTGCTGGGTGCATCGCCGGGCGCGTCGACCGCTGCGCCGATCATGCTGAACGTGATGGAAAAGGTCTTCAAAGACAAAGTCGCAACGCCGGAATGGCAGGCAAAAATACGCCAGATCGTGCCGAGCTACGGCACCAAGCTCAACGATTCGCCTGCCGCCGTTCAGCGGGAATGGAATTACACCTCTGAAGTCCTGCAACTGGACAAACCTCCGGTCATTGACCAGGGCGTCGGAACCAACACTGAGCCGAGCAAGCGGGTAGAAAGCAGACCTGCAAACGATATGGCGTTGTAACGTCAATCGCCGCGCTGCGGTAACGCAGCCTGGACGGTCGCATGAGCCCAAACCTTGGCGCACTTTTGCAGATGGTCACCGGTTGTACGGCAAGAGCGCGCCCTAGGGCGCCGCTACTTTCGGTCAATCCCAATCGGTACTGAAGTGCTAGCAATGGACGTCGATCACAGGTTGTTTATCATCCGATAATTAGTATATGGTAAAAAACAGGAGTCGACAGGTGCACAGGCCCTCACCTGGCAAGCATTGAACTTTCTGCGTTGAAAACTTTTATTAACGATCAGTGAAAGGGGTGGCAAGATGCCGGTAGTCAATACTCAAGATGGCGCTCAAATCTTCTACAAAGACTGGGGCTCCGGCCCTCCGGTTGTGTTTTCCCACGGCTGGCCGCTGAATGCAGATGCATGGGATCCCCAAATGTTGTTCCTTGTCCAGCAAGGTTATCGTGTCATTGCACATGATCGCCGTGGACATGGCCGTTCAAGACAGACGGCGATGGGTAATGACATGGACACTTATGCAGACGATCTGGCTGCCGTCATCAATCATCTCGACCTCAAAAATGCCATGCTGGTTGGCCATTCCACAGGCGGCGGCGAAGTGGTTCGATACATCGGACGCCACGGGACCGAGCGTGTAGAAAAAGCTGTGCTCGTGGGTGCGGTCCCCCCCATCATGCTGAAATCTGCCAGCAATCCGAATGGTCTGCCTATCTCAGTATTCGATGGGATCCGCGAAGGCGTCGCCAAAGACCGCTCGCAATTCTTCAAGGATCTTTCAGGACCATTCTTCGGCGCAAATCTCCCTGACTCAACCGCTTCTCAAGGCATGCGAGACGCCTTCTGGGCTCAAGGAATGACGGGCGGGATTTTGGCGCACTATTTGTGTATTCGCGAGTTTTCAGAAGTGGATTACACACAGGACTTGCTAAAGATCGACGTACCCACTCTGGTCATTCATGGAGATGCCGACCAGATTGTGCCAATTGACGCTTCGGGCAAACTGTCAGCCAACATCATCAAAAATGCCAAGCTGAAAATATACAAGGATGCACCTCATGGATTGGCGGCCACCCACGCCGATCAGCTCAACGCTGACCTTCTGGCATTTTTGAAGGACCAGTAACACACAATAATGCCGTCTGAAGATGGGGAACATTGGTAGAGAGGTGTCTGCTGTTCAGCAAGATTGCAACCGTTCACACCTCTTGCGTCCCAAAGGAAGGATAAGAGTCATGTTGAAGTTAACTTCTTTGTCTCTCGAAGATGCGAAGCGTCTGATCCATGCAGCGGAAGTCAAAGCGGCGACAATAGGTTCGCCCAGCAACATTGCTATCGTTGATGCAGGGGGTAACCTCTTGGCGCATGTGCGGATGGATGGAGCGCAGATCGCAAGCATCAGTCATTCGATCAATAAGGCTTTCACAAGTCTGGCGTGCAAACTTCCAACCCATGTGCTCGGCCAGGATGCTCAGCCAGGGGGCCAGTTTTACGGACTTTCCAACACCGTAGAGGGGCGCATCATCACCTTTGCAGGAGGTGTCCCTCTGAGGTCTGGCCATGAACTCGTGGGGGCCATCGGGGTGAGTGGTGGAACTGCGGAACAAGATCGGGAGATAGCCGAGGCGGCCAAAGTGGCGCTTTAACTGCCTCCCAGAACATCTCCAAAAGTCACCCCATCTAATCCTAACCGAGGAATAACTATGACGACCGTTCTCATTACAGGAGCAGGCACCGGATTCGGCCGCGAGGTTGCGCTGCGGCTGGCCGCTGATGGTCTAGATGTAATTGCAGGCGTTGAAATTACGGCTCAAATACATGCCCTGTCGCAGGAGGCACAAAGTCGCGGGGTAATTTTACGTGTCGAGAAGCTTGACGTCACAGATGAAAGTGACCGACTCAGGGCTGCGGAGTGGGGAATCGATGTACTGTTGAACAACGCGGGTATTTCGGAAGGTGGCTCCGTCGCCGATATCCCTGAGCGAAATCTCCGTCGTCAGTACGAGGTGAACGTCATTGGGCCTGTTCTGCTGACCCAAATAATAGTCAAGAAGATGGTAATGAAGAAGAAAGGAAAAATAATCTTCATGTCATCTGTGGCTGGCCTCACAACAGATCCATTCGCCGGGGCCTACTCGTCCTCTAAACACGCTATTGAAGCAATAGCAGATGCGCTGCGCCAAGAGGTGCAGGAGTTTGGTATTGAAGTTGCAACGGTAAACCCCGGGCCGTTCCTGACGGGGTTCAACGACCGTATGTTCGAAACTTGGAAGACGTGGCAAGACGCTCCGTCTGAAAGGCTGTTCGACTACAGCCAATTAGCATTCCCTCACGAGCAGTACGACCCTGAACCGGTATATCAAACCACTTTTAGGGTTATCACCGGAGAGATCGACAATTACAGGAATGTAGAGCCAAAAGAGATTATCGATGAACAACGTCGTCAAATAGAATCAGCCTGGGAGCGTAAAACTACCGACGGGCTGGGGCGCCGGCATGAGGTTGTTGATAAGGCCTACAACATCGAGCCTGAGACCCCCATTTCACCGAAATCTTAAGCTCATAAGCGATCCGGCGGACGTGTATTCCGCGGACTAACAGACGGAATTACCGGACCTTTGACATCCAATAGTTCGGCGCCACCGCTTCAGTGCCGCAGGTGGTGCCCAAACCCTGGAGAGTTAAACATGGCTCACAACATCACAACTGACACTCCTCACCTGCGTGTACACGGCGTCGCAGGTTCTGCCAAAGCTTACGAAATAAGAGACTTCCTAAGCAGGAGCGTTGTCGACTATGACTGGATCGAGTTAGACGATTCATCCGCCAACACCGTCCCGGGAGTCAATACGCTCAGTGATCCTAGGTTGCCCGCTTGTGAATTTCCTGACGGCAGTTGGCTATTTTCGGCAAACCTGCATGACATTGCCGACAGACTTGGCTGGGTAAGCTCACCTAAGCTAAAAGAATATGACGTATCCATCTATGGAGCCGGACCATCTGGTCTGAGCGCCGCTGTGTATGCCGCATCAGAA
This sequence comes from Pseudomonas sp. MF6767, assembly GCF_016405475.1. NCBI lineage: Bacteria > Pseudomonadati > Pseudomonadota > Gammaproteobacteria > Pseudomonadales > Pseudomonadaceae > Pseudomonas > Pseudomonas sp. MF6767. The sequence goes on from NZ_JAEKCY010000023.1 coordinate 20,363, forward strand.
GGTCTGAAAACCGTTCTGATAGAGCGCCACGCCGTGGGTGGGCAAGCAGGAAGCTCATCCTTGATCGAAAACTATATGGGTTTTCCTAGAGGTATAGGCGGACGTGAATTAGCTGAGAGGGCGCGGCAGCAGGCGGTACGTTTCGGTGCAGAAATCCTACACCTTAAAGAAGGCGTAAATGCCAATTTTGTGGGCGATAGAATTATCGTCGACCTTGGCGACGGCGGACGCATCACTGCGAGGTCCAACATATGTGCCACAGGAATTGAATGGCGGCGCCTGGATGTTCCGGATGAAGACCGATTCCTGGGCCGCGGTTTATTCTATGGTGCAGGATTCAGTGAGGCCCCCATGTGTACAGGAGAGCGTGTCTTCGTCATAGGGGGCGGAAACTCGGCAGGCCAGGCAGCGATCCATTTTGCCCAGTATGCCCTTGAGGTCATTATGTTGGTACGTCGCGGTGACTTAGGGGAACAGCTTTCTGATTATCTGGTTAGAAAAATCAGGGCGAAACATAACGTTCAAGTTCATACGAATTCAGAAGTCGTCACTGTCGAGGGTGGAGGTCAGGTTGAGTCGATCACTGTTCGAAATAATCTGACAGCCGAGACAAGGGTTTTCGAAACGCACTATGTATTCGCATGCATCGGTGGTCAGCCTAATACCAACTGGGCTTCACATACACATATCTTACGGGATCAGCGGGGTTATCTTGTCACAGGAAACGATCTGCTTAGGGATGGAAAGCTACCTGACACTTGGAGTTTGAGTCGACTTCCATTTCACTTGGAAACGAGCGTTCCTGGCTCGTTCGCCGTAGGCGACGTGCGTCACGGTTCGATCAAAAGAGTTGCGACCGCCGTTGGGGAAGGCGCTATGGCCGTGGCCTTCGTACACCAACATTTGGCTCAAACGTGAATTCCCCTATTTACCCAGGCGTAGCTTCGAAGGCGCTGAATATACGTGCGTTGAAGGGGTTAAATGGGCGTAAGCCGCGCGGAATATTTTCGTCAACTTCCCATAATTTGGATAGCCGTGCTCAAGGCCGTCTAATCCCTCTACAACGGAGCCCCGGATGGACAAACTTCTCGCGCTCAAAATGTTCGTCGAAACGGTGGATGCCAATGGTTTCTCTGCCGCCGCCAGAAAACTGGGGCTTGCGACTTCGACTGTGACCAGAATGGTCGATTCGCTAGAGGCGGAACTGGGTACTGCACTCGTCAACAGATCAACACGGCAGATAACTGTCACTGATGCAGGCGGCGCCTATTACTTGCGGGCTAGGAGAATCCTGGAAGATTTAGCGGATGCAGACGCAGCTATCGGCGATAATGCGGAAGAAGCCAGTGGCCCTTTACGCATATCCGTGCCCTCGGCCTTCGGCCGGTGCATTATTTCTCCCCATCTGGGGATGTTTATGTCTACGTATCCAAAACTGGAACTTGACATAACCCTGACCGATAGCATTCTGGACATGGTCACCGACAGGGTCGATCTGTCCATCAGGCTTGGCTCTCCTGCAATACTTGACGGTGTTGTTTGCCGCATCATCGGTAGGTTTAGGAGAAAAGTCGTCTGCAGCCCGGATTATCTTCAACGCCACGGTTTCCCCGAGAGCGTGGACGACTTGGCGCGCCACCAATGCCTGCGTTTCAATTATGGGCCATCCAACCAGACGTGGTGTTTTGTGGACCGATCCGACGCAGTGTCGAAAATCACTGCGACAGGAAGGTTCAAGAGCAACAATGCGGAAGTCTTGCGTGATCTTGCTTTAGCCGGAGGAGGAATTGCCCTTCTACCAGACTGGATTGTCCAGGACGACATCCTCGCAGGAAAACTTACGCCCTTGTTCGAGAATTATGTGGTCAACCCTGACAGCGCAAGTGACTCCATTTCAGCGTTGTTTTTGCCAAACCAGCGCGGATCCCGTCGTGTGAACGCCTTCATCTCGTTCCTCTCTGACGTGCTAAATGACGGCACGGGATATCCGACGGGGTGATCATTGCAATAATTGCAATGAGGCGTTGCGTGGCTAACCTATTCCTGTCGACCACACCAAGGTTTATATTAGAGCTTCAAATCGCTTAAGGAATCAAGAATATGAAACTTCCTCTTCGAAATCCTAATAACTGGTAATAGTCATTTATTAATTGGTCACTCACTCCTGATCGTTCGGCTGAATTTTAACGTTTTTCAACTTTTTCGACGTAATTGCCACTGTTCGGCAGCGCGATGGATTTTATATCTTTTGGCAACGTCTTCATGAGGCTAGAGCAATGTTTCATAAGAGTACAGCAAAGAAAGCAATAATCATCGGAGGCTCTCTGGGAGGCCTGTTTGCAGCGACGGCGCTTCGTGCTATAGGCTGGGAAGTAGATATCTATGAGCGTTCAGGAGCTACCCTAGACAGTCGGGGAGGCGGTATTGTACTGCAGCCAGAAGTCCTGGAAGCCTTGAAATTCGCGGGGATAACAAGTTCGCACGCATTGGGCGTCAGATCTAATAACCGTACCTATCTAACCGGCACAGGTGTTATACGGCATAAACACTATGCACCGCAAACCCAGACTTCCTGGAATACGCTTTACAACTTCCTTATGTCAGCCTTGCCTGATGAAAACTATCACAGAGGCCGAGAACTCGTCACGATTGAGCAGGGAAATGATAGCGTAACGGCGAACTTTGCAGACGGATCGACAGCCCGCGGGGATCTATTGATTGGTGCTGATGGTGGTGGCTCGACGGTGAGAAGCTTAGTGCTCCCGAACACACATCCCACTTACTCGGGTTATGTAGTATGGCGCGGGCTGGTTGATGAGCCAGACCTGCCACAGTTTGCCAAGGAGCAGATATATGAAGATTTTGTATTTCAGCAAGACCCCGAATCCCTAATACTTGAGTATATGATTCCAGGTGTTGACGGTTCAATCAAACCCGGCCAACGTAGGTTCAATTGGCTTTGGTATTTAAAAGCGGCCGAGGGCGATGAACTCGACCAGGTGCTCACCGATAATACGGGGCTTCGGCGTAAGAATTCAGTCCCACCGGGAGCGTTGAGCGCTCAGCCAGAGGCAGCGTTTCGCAAGAAAGCAGAAGAAGAGCTCAACCCGGCGTTTCTGGAGTTGGTTCGACGTACCGAAGACATCTTCGTCCAATCCATCCTAGATCTTCAATCTCCTAAGATGGTGTTCAACCGCGTGTTGTTGTTGGGCGACGCAGCATTCATACCCCGACCTCATACCGCGGGCAGCACCGCAAAAGCAGCCGCGAATGCAGTGAAGCTCGCTCAGTACATGGCCAACAGCACAGACGTCGATACAGACCTTGCGGCTTGGGAAAGGGACCAATTGATGATGGGAGCGAACATGAGTGAGTGGGGAATTGACATGGGCAATCGCATTATGGGCATCAATTCAAACAAATAAGGAAGACAGAAAATGAACTTAGCGACTTTGCATTACTTCTACGATCCTTTTTGCGGTTGGTGCTATGGCGCCGCGCCCCTTTTAATAAGCGCATCCGAGATAGCAGGACTCCAGATCGAAACGCACGGAATCGGAATGCTGTCGGGCGAGCGAAGTAAAATGGTCTCCGCCGAATGGCGAGATTTCGTACGACCACATGAACAGAGAATCAGCGCATTAAGTCATCAGCTATTTTCAGATGCCTATTTAACGGGAGTTCTAGATCAGACTACCGTAAGACTCGACTCTACTCCTCCTACGGCAGCGATGTTGACCGCTCAAAAAATTAACGGTCGTGGCGTTGAAATGCTCAAACGGCTTCAAATCGCTTATTACCAGGAAGGTCGCGCAATCGCCGATCCAAACATTATCGCTGAAGTTGCCATTGAGGCCGGGTTCGACCGAGAGCTGTTTACAGCAACTTACCGAGCAGTGATGCAGGACAATATTGAGGGTCATATCGCCGATAGCAATGCCATGCTGAGTACCTTTGGAAGTAGAGGGGTCCCCTTCCTGACCGTCGAAACAAATGGAGACTTCCACTCCTTGCCACTTGGTCACTATCTAGGTAAACCCGATCTGTTCAAGCTCGACATTGAGGCTATGTTGTTGGCGTGACTTCTTACGTTGCGCTGAACACTACGAACCTTTGCACAGTCGGCTGATTATCACAGCCCTCAATTGCGTTTAGTCTAATTCCAACAAACACCATTATGGAGAGTGACATGAAAACCATAGATATCCAGATTACTTCCGACTTTATTTGCCCTTGGTGCTGGATTGGCGAAGCAAACCTTGAACAAGCGCTTCAGATAACGGGCGCAGACGAAACTACCAAACTGCTATTTATTCCCTACTTGCTCAATCCTGACATGCCCATTGAAGGCAAAAATCGCAAAATCTACCGAACCGAAAAGTTCGGCAGTTGGGCACGCAGCCAGGCCATGGATGCGCAAGTGACACTGGCGGGGAAAGCAAGTGACCGACTCTTTAATTACGATGTCGTCGAAAAGACACCCAACACCGTGGCTGCCCATCGCCTGATCTGGCGCGAACAGGCGGGCGGTAATGAGGCAACATCACTCGTCAAGGCTATCTTTGAAGCATATTTCCGCGATGGAAAAGATATTGGTGATCTCGAAACCTTGGCAGACATCGCAGGCGATAGGGGTCAAGACCGCGAGTCCACTTTGGCATTCTTGAAGTCGAATGAGGGCAGAGAAGAGGTATTGCAAATGGCCGCAGATGCTCAGCTCACCGGAGTGCGTTCGGTGCCTAGCGTCAATATCGCCGGACACACCGTCACCGGCGCTCAACCGGCCAACATCTTTTCTGACATTCTGCGCCGAGTCCAGGCAGCAGACGGACAGGAGTAAAATGATGCACAAGGCAACCCTTCACTACATCTACGACCCATTCTGCGGATGGTGCTACGGGGCAGCGCCTATGATCAGCGCTGCTATGGAGATTTCTGAGCTTCATGTGCTGCCACATAGCGTTGGGATGCTATCCGGTGATAAGAAGCAATTGATGTCGCCTGAATGGCGTGACTTTGTGCGCCCTCATGAAGAACGCATCGCCTTCTACAGCAAACAGATATTTGCTTCGGCTTACGTTGATGGAGTATTGGAGCATCAAGATGTACTGCTGGACTCCTCGCCCCCCAGCGCCGCGATGTTAGCTGCGGAGCAAATCGATGGACGCGGTGTGCAGATGCTTAAAACATTGCAGATCGCTTATTACCAGTCGGGCAAAGCCATTGCTGAGGACGGCGTGATTGCTGAGGCTGCTCTCACCCTTGGCTATGAGGAAAGCGATTTTCAGGCCCGGTATTGGCGTGTCTTGAAGTCCGAAATTGACCAGCACCTGAACGCCAGCAACAAAATGCTGGAACAGCTCAGCGCAAAAGGGTTTCCGGCATTCGGTCTGGAGATCGACGGAACTATTGAAACCCTGCCACTTGGACACTACTTGACCCGGCCGCTGAAATTCAAAGCGGACATCGAAGAGCGGCTACGTGCTTTGCCTGGCGATCATTAATCTGTTCGCCCTCTCGTGAGTCAGCCGACGTCAAAGGGGTCTCACTCCGCAGGCAAGTGTACCGCCTGGCTGAACCTGGCCGCTGTACCCAAGCGGCTTACCCGGGCAACAACTCGCCGCAAAAGATCCAGATGAAAAGTATATTTTAAAACAATCACTTACCTTCTGATTTTCGTCGCAGACGCCCGGAGCTGAGATTTTTCGCTACTTCGGGACTTTACTCGCGACGCTAGCGGCTCTAATATTATTTATCGATCGATAAATACAAAAATAACCGGAGACCGCTATGCCTATCACCAAACTCGCCCACTATTCGATCAGGTCGTTCGACCTGGAAAAATCCTCTCGCTTCTACCAGACCGTGCTTGGTTTCAATGCTGGCTACAGGCCCCCCTTCGACTTCCCAGGTATCTGGCTCTACATGGGCGGCGACGAAGCCGACTTCGGCACTGTGCACATCATTGGTGTAGACCCACTGAATCCGGAAGCCTTGAAACAGTATCTTGGGGACAAGGAGCTTCCCGTTAGCGGAACAGGGACCGTCGACCATATCGCCTTTTTGGTGACAGGACTGACCGACTTCTGGGAGACCCTGCGCCGTGAGGGCATCGAATGGCGTGACCGCACTGTTCCTAGCCTAGGACTGCACCAAGTGTTCATCGAGGACCCTTCTGGCGTTACGATCGAACTGAATTTTCCAGCGCTGGAAGCAGAGCAAGCCGCTCTTGCCATGCTTGGCTCTACAGGGGTGCGGTCCCATGCTTAAGTCATCTGCACAACGTCGCGCCATTATCGTGGGCGGCTCATTGGGGGGCTTATTTGCCGCCAATTTACTGCTCAAGCGAGGCTGGCAGGTGGATGTATTCGAAAGGGTCCCCGTTGAGCTTGCAGGCCAGGGCGCGGGTATTGTGACCCATCCCGAATTGTTTGACGCCATGGCAGCAGCAGGCATCGCTATCGACTCATCCATTGGCATCCAAGTGAGTTCGCGCATCACCCTCGCCCAAGATGGCAAGCTAATAATGGCAAGCGCTCTGCCTCAGACTCTGACGGCATGGGGCAAGATGTACCACGCGCTAAGAGCTGCGATACCGGACAGCAACTACCACTCGGGCGGCAACGTGGTAGCTGTAGAGAGTATGGAAACCCACGCCGCTGTCACATTGGCAGATAGTTCAAGGCACGAGGCCGATGTGATCATCGCTGCGGATGGGTTTCGCTCGACCATCCGCCAACATTTCCTTCCTGATGTTGATCTGCAGTACGCCGGCTACATTGCCTGGCGTGGCCTGGTGCAAGAAAACGTCTTGTCTGCCTCGACCCACGAGACGCTCTTCGACAAGTTCGCGTTCTGTCTCCCGCCGCATGAGCAGATCCTCGGCTACCCGGTAGCCGGCCACTCCAACAGCACACAACCAGGCGAACGCCGTTACAACTTCGTATGGTATCGCACATGCGATAACGAAGCATTGAAGGATCTGCTGACAGACGCCAGTGGCAAGGTCTTCGATGGTGGCATCCCACCGGCATTCATACGAGAAGACGTGCTCGCCACAATGTATGAGGCAGCCCATAACCTGTTGGCTCCTCAATTTGCAGAAGTAGTCACGAAAGCTTCTGAACCACTATTTCAACCCATCTTCGATCTGGAAGTTCCGAGCATGAATTTCGGCCGCGTCGCACTGCTTGGAGACGCAGCATTTGTCGCTCGTCCCCACTGCGGTATGGGAGTGACAAAGGCTGCGGGCGATGCGAAGGCGTTGGTTGAGGCGCTGGACTTGAATGAATCAGTCGAGCAAGCACTCGCTGACTACAGTGAGGTGCGTTGCCGATTTGGCACCGCCGTTATCCAGCACGCTCGTCATCTTGGCGCCTACATGCAGGCTCAACTAGACGACAAGCAACGGGAGATGGCAGAACTCTATCGCACCCCTGAAGCCGTCATGCGTGAAACAGCAGCGCCCTTCCAATTATAAAAACAATAACCAGCGATGCATTCGCAGGAGACAACGATGGAACGCACATACTCGCAAGCTCGAGGTACAACCGTACCCGGCAGCTTGCCTCCCTTGAACGCCCGCAACCCGATTCTGGACAACCCGGAATTTCGTATATTAGTGCACCAACGTCGCACGTTTGCATGGAGTCTGACTGGAATCATGCTCCTGGTTTATTTCAGCTTCATCCTTGCGCTGGCGTTCAAGCCCAATGCCATTGGCACTCCAATCAACGAGGGCCTTCCCATGACATGGGGCATACCGTTGGGTTTCGGCATGCTCGCGTTCACCACGCTGCTGGTTGCCGTTTACGTCTGGCGCTCCAACGCCTGCTACGACCAGCGCATAAAAGCAATCATCGAGAGCGCACAGCAATGAAACAGCTCATCTATATATTAGGCGGTCTGGTGTGTTCCTCTGTAGCGATAGCCGATTCAGGTCCTATCGGCAGCGTACGCCCACAGAATCCGATCGCCATCGTTATGTTTTTCATATTCGTGGTTTTCACGCTGTTCATCACTCGGTGGGCAGCACGCAAAAATAACAGCGTGTCCGACCACTATGCCGCTGGTGGGAAAATCACCGGGATGCAGAATGGCTGGGCCATTGCGGGGGATTACATGTCAGCCGCGTCCTTATTGGGCATTTCGGCAATGGTATTCACCAGTGGATTCGATGGCCTGATCTACTCCATCGGTTTCCTCGCCAGTTGGCCGATCATCCTCTTTCTCATAGCCGAACCTTTACGCAATCTTGGCCGCTACACCTTGGCCGATGTGCTGTCGTACCGCTTGAAACAAGGCCCTATCCGAGCGTTCTCTGCATCGAGTTCGATCGTCATCGTTCTGCTGTATCTGGTTTCCCAACTAGTAGGGGCGGGCAAACTTGTCGAGTTGCTGTTTGGCTTCGACTACACCGCTGCGGTGCTCATCGTCGGCACCTTGATGGTCATCTACGTATTTTTCGGCGGGATGCTCGCCACCACCTGGATTCAGATCATCAAGGCCGTTCTCCTGCTGGCCGGCTGCGCGTTCATGGCCTTCATGGTGCTGTCTCGTTTCGACTTCAGCCTCAATCAGTTGTTCACGAAGGCAGTCGCTAGCCATCCCGCACATGGCGCTATCATGAGTCCCGGTGGACTAGTCTCAGACCCTGTGTCCGCGATTTCGCTGGGACTTGCACTGATATTCGGTACCGCAGGACTGCCGCACATCCTCATGCGTTTCTTCACGGTTGGCAACGTCCGCGCAGCACGGCAAAGCATTTTGTACGCGACGGGCATCGTCGGCGTAGGTTACGCACTGATCGTGATTATCGGTTTTGGCACAATCGCGTTGGTCGCCACAAACCCTTCTTATCACGACGCATCCGGGGCCATCCTCGGCGGAATAAACATGGTCGCGATCCATTTGGCGCACACTGTTGGAGGCGATATATTCCTGGGATTCATGTGCGCGGTGTCTTTTTCTACGATCCTAGCGGTCGTTGCCGGGCTTACGCTGGCTGGTTCTTCGGCTGTTTCCCACGATCTCTATGCCCATGTCATACGAAGGGGAAAAGCCAGCGATAGCGACGAAATGAGAGTCTCAAGGATCACAACGATCGTCCTGGGCGTACTCTCGATTCTGTTGGCGCTAGCATTCGAATCGCAAAGTATTGCCTTCATCGTAAGCCTGACATTCTCGATCGCGGCCAGCTCAAATTTCCCAGTGCTATTGCTCTCGATTTATTGGCGCGGACTGACAACCCGGGGCGCCGTAGTCGGAGGATCTCTGGGGCTTGGGTCCGCGATCACGCTGTCGGTACTCAGCCCAACGGTCTGGGTAAAAATCCTGCATCACCCACAAGCCTGGTTTCCCTACGAATATCCGGCATTGTTTTCCATGACTATCGGGTTCATCGGCATATTCCTGTTTTCGCTGACTGACCGCTCTGCCCAAGCAACCAGTGAACGCAACCGTTTCGATAATCAACTGGTGGACTCGGAACTGGGCAATTCCATCACTTGGCAAAAATCGAAGACAACCCATAATTAATAAGTCCTTCCTCAAACGAGAAAAAATGCAATCGAGCAATATGTAGATATTTAACCCCGAAAAGCACAAATGCTCACACTCGTAGCTTTTTAAAACACTCCTCACAAAGTTGTATCATCCAATTCGAAGTCTAATGCGTTCGTAAATAAAGCTGCACCGCAGCTTACATAATAAAAACTACTAAAAGACAGAGATAGCGCGATGCAAAAATTGAACCTGGCGGTAGCGATAACGATGGCTGCACTGACTCCCTATGTAAGTGCGGCAAGCTTTATTTCAGACAGCAAAGCCACACTAAAGGCCCGTAATTTTTACATAAATCAAGACAACAGAGATAGCGGTACGCCGAACAACAATAACTACCAGGCGGAATGGGGCCAAGGATTCATTCTGGACGTCACTTCCGGTTATACCGATGGAGTCGTAGGCTTTGGAGTTGATGCCATCGGCATGTTGGGCGTGAGACTTGACTCCAGCAGCGCCAAACACGGAAATCCTACGGGCGGCGCTTACGGAGGTATCATGTTCCCGAGCGAAGGCGATCACGCGGTGGATGAATTTTCCAACATGGGCTTAACCGCAAAAATCAAGCTATCCAACACAGAACTAAAGTTAGGAACGTTGATGCCTAAACTGCCCGTTGTTTTCTCCAACGACGGCCGGTTGCTACCGCAAACCTGGCAAGGCGGACAGATTACGGCGGCCGAGATCAAGGATCTTGCCCTCGTAGCTGGCCAGATCGAGCAGGTCAAAGGCCGCAATTCCAGCAATAACGAAAACCTATCCGTTACCGGCGCAAACAACCCTCAAACTGGTCGATTCAGCAATAAATTTAATTATGCTGGCGGTGAATATAAGCTTACCAAGGACCTGACAGCGCAGTACTACTACGGCAGCCTAGAAAACTTTTATAAACAACACTTCCTAGGATTAACTTACAATTTGGAGATCGGACCTGGAGTACTGAAAAGTGATTTGCGTTACTTTAAAAGTCAGGATAGCGGCCACAATGAGACTGATCCGGCTTATTTTACAACAGGCTATTACGGTGGTCGAACTATCAAGGGTGAGGTAGACAATAATCTTTACAGTGGATTGTTTCTTTACACTTTGGGAGGGCATACCTTGGGCGCGGGGTACCAAGCGAGCAACGGTGACAGCGACTTTCCATGGTTGAACCAAGGAGACGGGGGCTCTACCTATCTCATCACCGACAGTCTGATTCAGAAGTTCGGCCGCCCTGGAGAAAAGACATGGCAAGCCCGTTATGCCTACGACTTCGCCGCTGCAGGCCTACCGGGTGCAACAGCCAGTGTCGTGTACCTCAAGGGAGATGGCATCAATACTCCGGATACCAGTAACGCAAGCGAATGGGAGCGCGATATCACCCTCGCTTATGTAGTCCAAGGGGGCCCGCTCAAAGGCGTTGGCCTGATGCTGCGGAACGCTACGGTTCGTAACAGCAATCTACCTACGGTGCGGGAACAGGACGAATACCGCGTGATCCTGACCTACCAACTCGCTTTGTTCTGAGGTCAGCAGCCTGCGGAAATGACGATGCCGCTGGAGTCTCCTCCAGCGGCATCGTCATTTCCAACAAGCACTTAGTTATTCGTCGAATGTGCAGCGCTGAAGCGGCAACAACAAATGTGGTGCATTTCCTTTGCCGGCATGCAAGGTTGTCTTACCGCCAAATATCGACTGTGGTCGGTCCGTTTCATCGTCGTGCACAAACGGTCCGCAGCCTCGCATCGGGTTTTTCATGTTCGATAGACATGCCGCTTCTCCACTATGCTCATAGTCCCGACCCCGTACAGTCAAGCCAAAGCGATACCCTGCAGGAATGACCATTGAGGTGGGCCATATTTCTATTTGCACATCCACAGGAGTACCAGGTTTGAGCATTTCCTTGCGGTCATGTGAATGATAGGGCCTATATGGTGTACTCAATGTTTCATCTATGTGGCGGTGAGAGGCGCGTAGCCAACCGAATGCAAGCGGCATGTGTGGATCAAGCGCGCCCTGAAAAGTCACCTCTTCGCCATCAGCATCATAAACCCGAATTACCACGAATAGATCGGCATCTTCTGTAGAAGATGACACGCTAAGCGAAACAGCGAGAGGCCCTGTCAGTTCGATAGGGGAGGACAACGGCGCGCTGAGAAAATCTAGGCCTTCACTCAGTGCGTCGAAAGAACATTCTGTTTTTTGTGCGGGGTCTTGATCCACAAGACTGCCATTTTCCAGATCAAGATAAAGCAATGTCCATTCGGTTGTACTGAGTGGCCAGTGCGAGTCACAGCGAACGCTAGTGGTGCGATCAAGATGGCGCACACGCACTTGCACATTAGCCCTGGCGCTCCAACCGTTCTGCTCGCCCTTGAGGAAATGGCCGAAGAACGCCTGCTGCAATTGCACACCGTAGTCGGTGTAGAACTCAGCCCAATGTTCACCATCGTGCACTTCCAACCACTTATGGCTGGACGCAGCCCGCACATAACCTTCGATATTCCCACGCAGATGAAGGCCGTGCCCTCCCCAATTCCCGCAAGACAGCAGGGGAACTTGGATCCGGGAGAAGTCTGGTGAGCGTTCCTGATAATAAGGACCGTCCAGTGGTGTTGAGCTGATCGTCGACCAGATATCGACACGACGATCTGCCAGTTCGTCATCACTCAAGGTATCGTCTCCACAGATCAGCAGGCCATTGAACGGGCTTCGGGGCCCTCGCTCTCCCCGACCGTTCTGCACCGTTTTGACCTGCATATCTTGCCAACTGCGGGTAAACGTACAGCGAATGCCACCGTGGTAACTGGAATCACGGTAGCGATCCGCATAGCCCTCCCACACGCAAATGGCCGCTAAGGATGGAGGTTGCATTGCCGCTACGCGCCATTGATTGGTCGCAAAATAAGAGACTCCGGCCAATCCGACTTTACCGTTGCTCCAAGCGAGGCTCCCCGCCCACTCAACGCATTCATATAGGTCTTGGGTTTCGCGCGGAGCATGCAAATCTACAAGTCCCTCGGAACGCCCCGCGCCACGAGAGTCCACCCGGATGCAGGAATAACCTTTGGGAATCCATTTTTCGGGGTCGACCACCTCCCAACTCTGATAACTGTTTGAGGAGCCGGCCACTGCATCAGGAAATTTTTCCTCCAGAATCTTCCACGCACTCGGGTAACCATCTTGAAACGCCAACCCCTTCCCATACGGGCCATAGCTGAGAATGACCGGGAATGGCCCGTCACCTACTGGGCGAAAAATATCTGCCCTAAGCACGACACCGTCCCCCATCTCGATGGGAACATCCCATTCGATCAGCATCTGCGACGCAGCTAAATCGCTGAGTTGAACATTTTTAGTTTTTATGGTCATGCGGGCTCCCCTGTTGATCGATCGGCTAGTGAACGCTAAGCCGGGCTTGTTAATTATCGCTCGATAAACAATAATCAGCGAACAACGCGATAGCAAGCCAGAACAACAAAAATAGGAATTGAGTGCCGAGCCCTTCCTAGCCCGACACCCTATCCGGGGGAAAACAAATGAACGTATCCATTTCCAGCCAACAATCCGGAAAACCCATACAGCTGACCGACCTGATCGAGGCTAAACCCATCGGCAGATTTCACCTCAAAGTGATTGCCCTGTGTTTTCTGATCATCTTTCTTGACGGCTTCGATACCACGCTAATTGGTTTTATCGCACCAGCCCTGGTTTTGGACTGGCATATCGATCGCCACGCTCTTGGCCCCGTAGTCAGCGCTGCCCTGCTGGGCATCGCACTCGGATCGTTTGCCGCCGGTCCCATTGCCGATCGCTACGGTCGCAAATTGGTATTGGTCGGAGGAGTACTGTTGTTCGCAGTCATGACGCTAGCGACGCCCTTCGCTTCAGATCTTTACTGGATGAGCGTACTTAGGCTGTTAACGGGGCTTGGTCTGGGCGCAACCATCCCCAATGCCTGCACGCTAGCCTCGGAGTACGCGCCCCACAAACATCGGGCGGCGATCGTCACTACGGTATTATGTGGCTTCACGATTGGCTCGGCAGCGGGTGGGTTCGCGTCGTCCTGGGTACTCCGCTATTGGGGGTGGCAAGGCGTCCTGTTTGCCTGCGGCGGCGCTGCGTTACTGCTGGTACCATTGCTTATGGCACAATTGCCGGAGTCGCTGCACTTCCTCATCAAAAAAGGCAACTCAGCCACGCGCATCCGCTCAATTCTCGGGCGTTTTGCCCCAGAGGTTACGACGGATCAGATCAAGTCAGATAGCTGTCAATTCGCTCTATCCAGTAATCCGGTGGCGGCAATCGTCTCGACCACGTATCGACTGTCGACCCTTGCGCTGTGGTGCGCGTTCTTCATGGCTTCTTTCGCGGTTTATATCTTGATCGGTTGGCTGCCAATGCTAGTCACCGACGCAGGATTCACCGTCGCTGATGCAGCGATGACGGCGGGTGTGTTCCAAACGGGCGGCGCCATCGGGGTAATCCTGCAAGGTCGTGCTATGGATCGCTGGAACGCACACTGCGTGCTGGCGGGAGCGTATTTTGGCAGCGCCTTGCTGATCTTTCTGTTGGGAGGAGCCGGCAGCCATCTCATATTGCTTATGGCCTACGCCGGTCTTGCAGGTTTTTGCATCGCGGGAGCCAACTCAGGGATATTCGCGCTGGCGGCCATGAGTTACCCACCAGCCATGCGGGCGACAGGTATAAGTTGGATGAGTGGAGTCGGCAGATTCGGTGCCATCCTTAGCGGATTTGTCGGTGCACAACTGCTTGGCTCCGGCTGGAACCTGCTGCAGGTGACAGGCATGCTGACAGTCCCCGTTTTCATTGCTGCTGTCTCCATATTGGTAAAGTGGAAGGTGAGCCACAAGAGCAGGAGGCTGGTCACCAGAACTGGATCGCATCAGGACGCGTGATCGATAGTAGCCAAGATGCCAGATAGTCTCGCAGTTGTTGCTTGGTGACCAATCCGGTGTTATTAGAAGCCGGTTCGCCAGGTGATCCCAGGTTTTGTATGATGAGTTCCCTGATGACCCTGCGATCAATCATGCCCACTTCAAAAGCAATGAAAACGAGTCCGAAAATTGCTGCGCCCATTGACGTAGCCGCGGAAACCGAATCCCTTGAAACCCCCGGTAGACGACTGACGCCGCAGGCCCGTGAAAGACAGATCGTGATGAAGGCGATACAGCATTTCGCCACCCATGGGTTTTCAGGGAGTACGAGGGAACTCGCACGCCAGCTAGGTGTAACTCAGCCATTGCTTTATCGATATTTCCCCAACAAGGAAGCGTTGATTGACCGCGTGTATGATGAAGTTTATCAGTGGGACTCGAGATGGGAAGAGCTGATCAAGGACCGTTCCGTAGAACTGAAGCCCAGGCTGGTGAGCTTCTACACATCCTACGCTTCGGTCATCTTGCGTCGAGAGTGGATCCGGATCTTCATCTTCGCCGGCCTCACGCGGGAGGGTATCAATAACAAATACTTGGCTAAACTCCGCGAACGCGTATTCCTTCCGGTCATCGACGAGATTAGACACTCGCACGGTCTTCCCCGCTCGAACGACGCGGCCAGCCGTGAGACTGATCTCGAATTGATTTGGAGTCTTCACGCAAGCATTTTTTATATCGGCGTTAGGAAATGGATTTATGACCTTCCTATTACCGATGATATTGATGGGCTAATAGAGCGGCTGATCGACTCGTTCCTTTATGGTAGCCCTCATGCCTTGCAAGATACTTCAGGTGGAAGCTAACCCTAGCTGATAGGACAGCCGAGTTAGAGCTATCGGCTGTAATCAGGTAGAAATCCGTATGTAAAGCTAGAGGCCTACTCATAAGGAATGGAGGTCCAACGCCAAATGTCTGGTACTTTCAACGCTCAGTCCAAAATTTTTTACCGTCCGATCGATGCGGCATTAAGGTGGTGTAATCTTTACCGCTATGAGGCTGAAATAACGGGGGCTGCTTGGGCTTATCCGGAGGAGCTAACTAAGTTATTCCCTCAATGGCCCTGTCTACGCGCCAATATCGAAAAAATATACGATTCGATACGTAACGGAGAGCTCCCTTATGGTTGTCTCGGTATTTCGGTACCAACGGGATGCTATGTTGAATCTCATCAACTAACGCTCCGCCATGCTGACTTACGCCAGTGGATGCAGGTGTATTACCCTCATCAAAAACCTAGCTTTTTGTTTGAGCCAAACCGCGACGATCTTGAAAAAGTCAGTCTTGGGACTTTCCTGTCACTACAGGCAGATCGAGATACCCTCCTACGAGAGCTAAAAGCAATACAGCATAATCATCAGAAAATTTTGACCGACCTTCAACGCATAGGACTTGACCCAAATAATCTCAACGCGATGCTGGTAGCTCACGAAAAGCTTAGTGAGCGTAGCGAGGTCACCTATCTCAACATCATTGGCGCGTTACTCAATCTCTTTCTTGACGAATCACCTGCTGGCAACTCCTTATCCGTGTTCAAGAGCCAATCTGCCATCGTTGATGCGGTTATCGCACGCTATAGCGAGGTACCAGGCCTGAGCAAACGGACGTTGGATGAAAAATTCGCCGCCGCTAATCGCAGCTTCAGAAAAAACCAATAAGCAGAGTCATTGCACTGCAATCCCCTCGATTGCAGTGCAATGACCTCCTCCCCTTTCTGCTATTTAATTCAGGTCACTTCCCACCACGCGCCAATCGGCGCCAGGAGTGACCATCATGTCCAGCCAATTTTCACCCATCGCTGAAATGCCTCAAGCGCAGGTCGAACGCCACATCATGCGACGTGACGAGGTGGAGCGAAAAACCGGCTTCAAACGCGCGCATATCTACAATCTGATGAAGGAAGGTAAATTCCCTCAGGCTAAACGCATTGGATTGCGGGCAGTCGGCTGGGACTCGCTGGAAATCGAGCAGTGGGTCGTTGAACGCTTAGGGCAGCAGGCCTGATGTCATGCGTGTGGTCTCGGTGGTTTCCACTAAAGGTGGCGTGGGCAAAACCACGGTGACCGCCAACCTCGGCGGCCTGCTGGCTGACGCAGGCCTACGCGTCCTGCTACTGGACCTGGATAGCCAACCCACTCTCTCCAGCTATTACGCTTTGAGCCATAAGGCTGATGCCGGTGCGTACGATTTTATAGCACTCAACCTAGCTATGACCGCCCAGATTATTTCCAGGACAGTGATTGCAGGGCTCGATCTGATCGCCTCCAACGACGATCAAGGCCGGCTGAGTACCTTGCTGCTGCACGCTCCTGACGGGCGATTACGGCTGCGCAATCTGCTCGGCAACTTCCGCACCTACTATGACGTGCTTTTGATCGACACCCAAGGTGCGCGTAGCGTGCTGCTGGAGATGGCCATCCTGGCCTCCGACTTCGTCCTCTCTCCCATCGCCCCGGAAATGCTCGCCGCCCGCGAACTGCAGCGCGGCACCTTGAAGCTACTCAGCGAACTCGAACCTTTCCGCCACCGGGGCATTCCACCACTCCCCTTACGACTGCTACTGAACCAGGTGAATGCCATTCGAGTGGACACTCGGATGATCATCCATAGCTTGCGCGAAACCTTTGCTGGGACTACCAATATCTCGGTCCTAGACACCGTAGTTCCAGACCGAGTGGCGTATCTCAATGCTGCCTCCCTTGGCCTACCGGTCCACCGAATTGAGCCACGCCAGTCACGGGAACGACGCTCGCCATCAGCGCTGGAAACCATGCAAGCTCTGGCCATCGAGTTGTTTCCGGAATGGCGCGAAGCGATCTCTTCGGTGAGCCGATGCGTGGAGATTCGATGAGACAAATCACCACGCCGGCATTCTTCGCCAAGTCATTTTTTATCGACCTTTATGCCAACAGTGGTTGGCTAGGATTCTTCTATGTTGGATCAACTGCCCATCATCGTTCAGCCATCCATTCGACCACACCACTCACCTTGCGAGGAGTACTGCACCGTGGTCTTTCGCCTGCAGGGTGGGCGCTCGGCCATAGGGTGGTTCCTCGCAGAACTTTCCCGACATTTCGAAGGTTCGGGCACTGCCGAGATCGTCAAGTTCGAGATCGGTGACCATTTGCGTAACCAGCGTTAACTGAGGTTGTTCCGATGAAGAAGCTCAGTCAGGAGCAGATCACCGACAAGCTGCACCAGGACCACTTCCCTCGAGGGCCGGAGCTGGAGCGGCTGTCCGATCCACTTACTGACACGCCTATGTTGGTCACGCTGGAGGAACTGCGGCCCTACGAACACAACCCGCGCTTCATTCGTAATCCGCTATACGACGATATCAAGGCTTCGATCCGTGAACGCGGGCTGGATCAACCGCCACCGATTACCCGACGGCCGGGTGAAACCTATTTCATCATCCGTAACGGCGGTAATACGCGCTTGGCTATTCTCGGCGAGCTGTGGCAGGAAACTCGCGACGAGCGCTTCTTTCGCATTCATTGCCTGTTCCGACCTTGGAGCAATGAAATCACCGCCCTACTCGGCCATCTGGCCGAAAGCGATTTGCACGGCCAACTCACTTTCATCGAACGGGCTCTGGCGGTAGCCAAACTCAAAACCATGCTCGAAGCAGATGGCGCTTTGCTCTCACAACGTGAGCTGGTTCGACGTCTTGCCGCTGGAGGCTATCCGATTTCGCAGTCGCACATCAGCCGGATGCTCGACACCCTCGAATACTTATTGCCCGCCATTCCACAAACCCTGTATGCCGGGTTAGGTAAACCCCAAGTTGAACGCCTGATCGCACTGCGTAGTCAGGCAGAGCGAACCTGGAACCATTATCCAACCGCCCCCGTTGCGTTCGCCGATTTCTGGCTCGATACACTGGGTTATTTCGATGCCGACCCCGAATCCTTCGATCTTGAGCAGATCCAGGATGACCTGCTCGAACGCATGAGCCCCTTGCTCGGACAGTCCTACCGTATGCTGGCCCTTGAGCTGAGCGATACCCAACGAGTCATCTCGACGCCTGGTATTGTCGCTAGTGCGTCCGCAGAGAATGGTCATCCGCAAAGCCTGGATAAAGCTGCGGTAGGATTACCCTCCTCCGAGTTACGCCCCCAATCAACCGAGCCCAGAACCCAGAACGAAACAGCGCGAGAGGAACTGCTCACACCGCCCCAAACGAATGCCGTATCAGCAGTCAGCCCTCCGTCTCGCGTTCAACTGATTCGCGAACAGATCGATCGCGAGACTGCCACTGAAGCAGTACCGACCTTCGAAGCCGGCACGATCGACGACATCTGGACCATCGCACCAACACTGGATACTCCCGAACAACTGCGATCCGCCATTGCCACACTGGCGCGGGAAATGGCGGCCTATGCCGGACATCCCGAGAGCATCATCGATCAGCAGCATGGCTTGGGTTTCGCCCTCAACATCGAGCGAGTTGATCTTGCAGCGCCTCGCGCGACCGGCGTTCACTTATTGCTCCTGGCCCTGCTGCGCGCTCAGGACGAAGTCAACTGGGAAGATCGTAAGCAACTGCCGTCAGCGCTGTTTGGCCAATTGTTGCTGGGGATCTATCAACTCCCGCTCACAAATCGTCCCGCCGTGGACGTGGGACTGGAGCGACTGCCCGACGGTCTATTAATCAAACTGTATCGCCTGATCCGCCTGGCCCGTCGCCTCATCGACTTAACGCTTACTCCTGAAGACGACTCACCGAAGGAGCAGCCATGAACCTGTCCTTCAATGTGCTCAACCAGGCCATGCTGACCCAGGTGCTGCACGAGTTGCGCCAGGGAAACCTGCAGCGCTGCAAGGCACTCGGACTGAGTGAGGACGACATCTGCTTGTTACAATCCTTACCGCCCACCACCCTGTCACGCCTGGCCCATGCCACCGTACCCTGGGTAGAGGTCAAGATCGACTCGCCGGTGCTGCATCGATTGATCGAACAAGCCGAGCGTGACGAGCAGAACGAGCGCTTGATCAACCGAGCGCTCAAGCTGGGCGCCAGCAGCACGATCATGTATCAGTGCTTCGGCCTGGCGCATTCGGAAACCGCCCTGCGTCGGCGTCTGCTCAAGATAGAAACCCGCAAGGGCCGCCCTCAGCATTTGAGTGAAGCCCAGGAACATGCACTTTGGCAGCGTTGGTGCCAGCTGCGTGCGCAAGATGGTACTGAAGATCAGCTCGACGCCATGATGATGCTGGCCGAAGAGCAACAGATCAGCTTGACCATCGTCTGGCAGCAGATCGACCAGTACAGCAACGGCACATGAACAATGCCCCTGCCAAACGCTGGCAGCGTGTCCTGCAGCAATGCACCCAGCAGCTGAGTGAACGCTGGCCCGTACGCCCTACCACTGAACAACCCTCCAACCAGGCCCTGCAATCTGGCTTTCTGTTCAGTGGCCAATCTCACGAAGTCGTGCCACGTCGGCTGCTGTTGGATAGTCGGTTGACGCCGTTGGAACGTAATGCCTGGCAAGTGTTTCGACTCATGCTGCAAGGCCAGGGCGTGGTCACACCGCGCTATGAGGATTTGCAGCCTTACCTGTCAAGCGTGCCCTACGGTGCGTCAGCCTCCCGTGAAACCATTGCTCGGGTGTTGACGATGCTCAGGTTGACGCGCTGGCTCAGTTTGGTGAGTCGCGGACGCGAGCAGCTCAGCGGACGCCTTCAAGGTTCGCTGTACGTTCTGCACGATGAGCCGTTAACCCCCGCCGAAGCCATGGAACTGGATCAGGATTACCTGGCGCTAGTCGGACATGCCCTCGGCCATGCAACCAAGGCTGTGCGCATTGTCGCGCAGCACATTGTGGAAGAAATCCGCCAGGACACGGATATCGATCGGGATCGGTTACCGACGCGGCTCGACAACTGGGGCGAACACTGGACGCAGCAAGGATTGGATCAGGCAACCGATGCCGTGTTACACGATTCCGAACTGAGGGAAGATGCCCTCGTTCGGAATCGTGCAGGCCCTCGTTCGGATTCCGAACCGAGTCTGAACGCAAGTGTTTCCGGCACCGTTCGGAATCCGAACGCCGCCTGTACTGTATTAAAAGAAAGTATTTGTACAGTACCGCGCGCGACCCCAGCGGTGGATAACCTGCACTGGCCCACTCCGCTGCACCTGAGCCCAAGCGAGCGTCAGGCCATCGTCGTGGCGCTGAACAAGCTCAAGCCCGCGGATCGGCAGGCGGTGCTCAACGAAGCGGGGGCACGCTGTGCGGCCGGTGGAATCCGCAAGCCAGCGGCGTATCTGATGGGCCTGATCCAGCGTGCGCTGAAAGGTGACTTTCGTCCTTGGGTAGGTCGGGCAGAACCGTCACCCATTGCAGAACCACCTGCACCAACCCCCTCGCGTCCCATTCGAAAACAGGGCGAACCCGCATCCGCCCTCGCCCAAGCGTGCCTGAATGAGCTGCGCCAACTGCGTGGCAAACGCGGTGGACGTCAGTAGATTTGATGCCAGTGGCATCAAATCCATGGAGTTCCACTCTACGAACACATCAGACCAAACTATGAAACTTTTAGGGAGAAGCAGAGACATGCTTCCCATGAACGTAGACGTCAATGGATTTGATGCCACTGGCATCAAATCTACTGACGTCTCCATAGTTAACCCTCTTAAACCAAACCGAACAGACCGCATTCAGTTTTTTGGCTGTCCTTGACCCTCATCTGTCGCAACGTTCCTGTCCAAGCGAATGCGAGGACAACACCGTGGCCGATCACTATCAACTCAATCTGGGTTCATTGCGCAGCAGCATCACCCTGACCCTGCACACCCACCATGCCGCCCGTATCTGGCAAGGTCGGGCCGCACATGAAGGCGTCCACTCGATCATGGGTATGGCCGGCTACATCAGTGTCACCAACCTGATCAAACAAACCGCGGCCCAGGACGATCCCTATGCCGATTGGGCCATCGTGCAACTCGAAGAAAAACTGATGCAAGCCAAGGCTGGGATGCGGGAACTGACCCAACAGCTGGATCGGATCAGACAGGACCTGCCGACACAGATCGACATGGGCGACAACCTCAACATCCACCCCGTCACCTTGCCGTTGTACATCGGCAGCCAGCTGGGTTTTCTCGCGGTCTACCTGCTAACCGACTACGACACGCTGGTGCGTCGTACCCTGTTGGCCCATCACACCGCCCTGATCGGCCGTATCGACATGGAAGCCTGGATCGACGACGGCGCCCATCTGCTGCGTAGCCTGTTCGGTCAGGCCCAGCGCTATCGCCATGCCGGCGTCACGCGTGATGACATGGCGGCGAACAACGCCCGGGCCATTGCGGCCATTGAGAAACTGGGTTTGCCCCCGATGGACATTCTTGAGGGTCATCGCCGCTCCCAGTTTGCACCGCCAATCATTCGCCGTGGTGCTGTGCCAGTGGATGACGCCGACGCGTTGGCAGAGGACGCGGAAGAGTCGTCTGCGACAGTTAATAAGCCAGAGGACGAAGCATGAATCCCATGAATCCAGCTCACCTAATGCCCTTCGACGCGTTGACACCGGATGCCTACCGGCAGCTCGAACACGCAGCCTCCCTAAAAGGCCTTTTAAAACCTTTTAAGGGTAAGGGGGAGTTGGAGCACCTGGCGCAGGTGGCGAGGGAAATCGAGGCGCAGTTATGTCACCTGATGGTGGCTGTAGCGCAGCAGGCCGGACAGCCCCCTTACTCACTGCTGGATATTCGATTGGTGCTGCAGAACACCGGTGCTGGCAGCACCTTTTTGCGTTGGCGCACCCGTGACTTTGCCCGCATGGGGGTTGCGGTGTGGGAACGCCAGATTTGCAACAACGCCCTGCCGCAGGCCGTACGCGAGAGATTGCACCGTTTCGAATGCGAGCGCATTGCACTGAACCTGCAGATGAGCGTGGTGCATTCGCTTTACCGCCAGGCCACGACCTGCGCGATCAAAATGGCCAGTGCCGAACAGCTGCTGCGCCAGTTCACACCCGCAGTGGAGGTATCACGATGAGTACTTTTTTCGTTGGCGAAGGCAACATCGGCAGTGCGCCAGAGTTCCAGGAATTTCCATCAGGCAATGACGAGCCACGACGTTTGCTGCGGCTAAATGTGTACTTCGACAACCCCATCCCACGCGAAGGCATCTATGAAGATCGAGGCGGTTATTGGGCGCCGGTTGAGCTCTGGCACCGTGAGGCTGAACACTGGAGCACGCTGTACCAGAAAGGCATGCGCGTTCTGGTCGAAGGCCGCACCGTACGCGATGAGTGGGAGGACAGCGAAGACAATGCGCGGGTGACCTTCAAGATCGAAGCCCGTCGCGTCGGCATCCTGCCTCATCGGGTGCACGGCGTGGTTATGCGGGAACGCGCCAGTGAACCGGTGGCCTCTCAAAATACAGAGCAGGCCAGTTCACCGGCGTCGAAACCCAAGAAACGCAGAGGGCCGACACCGTCCGCCTGACAGACAGACATCAGGCATAAAAATTGCGCCTTTGCGCGAAGGTGCTGGCCAATGATTACTGGCTGCTCGTGAAGACCCATTCTGTTATCCTGACTACAAACAGACAGCAACCTCGGACCGTACAGGCCTGCCCTCACCAACTAATATGAGGGACCTGCCATTCAGGTTTCTCGTATCTCACAACGGCTGTTTCCAACAACGCTGCGCCGAACTCAATCCGGAGCAGTGCTATGCGTCTCTTCCTCTGCGAAAAACCGTCCCAGGGCCGGGACATTGCCAAGGTGCTCGGGGCCACTCGGCGTGGTGAGGGTTGCCTGATCGGCACAGAGACAACCGTCACCTGGTGTATCGGCCACCTGCTGGAGACAGCCCCACCCGAAGCTTATGGCATTCAGCACAAGAACTGGTCGTTGGATCATCTACCGATCATTCCCGTGCAGTGGCAGGTCGAAGTCAAACCCAAGACCGCGGCACAATTCAAAGTCATCAAACGCCTGCTCAGCGAAGCCACCACCGTCGTCATTGCAACCGACGCCGACCGCGAAGGTGAAATGATTGCCCGCGAGTTACTGGAGCTCTGCAAGTATCGAGGCCCCGTTCAACGCCTCTGGTTATCCGCACTCAACGAGACCTCGATTCGTAAAGCATTGTCCTCGCTGAAGTCTGGTCAGGAGACTTTCCCGCTCTATCACTCGGCCCTCGCCCGCAGCCGTGCCGACTGGCTGATCGGCATGAACCTCAGTCGTTTGTTTACCCTCCTTGGTCGGCGGGTGGGTTACGACGGCGTATTGTCGGTTGGACGCGTACAGACACCTACTTTACGCCTGGTGGTGGATCGGGATCGCGCGATTGCCGGCTTCGTCCCGGTGCCTTACTGGAACGTTGACGTGCACCTATCGTCGATGGGCCAGCGATTCATCGCGTCGTGGTTACCGCCACGCTCAGGACGGGACGAGGCGGGGCGTTGCCTGCAACAGGCGCTTGCCCATCACGCGGTCCAAACAATCACCGACGAGAAGTCCGCCACGGTACTCTCGTTGCAGACTGAGCATTTTCGAGAACCGCCGCCCCTGCCCTTTGACCTGAGCACGTTGCAGGAAGTCTGCTCGCGTAAGCTGGGGCTCGGCGTCCAGGAAACCCTGAACATCGCCCAAGCCCTGTATGAAACCCACAAAGCCACCACCTACCCGCGCAGCGATTGCCGCTATTTGCCCGAAAGTATGTTCAACGAGGCACCCGCGGTACTCGATGCCCTGCTCAAAACGGATCCGGCACTCAGACCTGCATTCGGAAACCTCGATCGATCATTGCGCTCCCGCGTATGGAACGATGCCAAGGTCACCGCGCACCACGGCATCATTCCCACCACCGAGCCGGCAAACCTGGCGCGGATGTCTGAACAAGAACGCCAAGTCTACGAACTGATTCGTAGCCACTACCTCGTGCAATTTCTGCCGCATCATGAGTTTGATCGAACCGAGGTAGAGCTGGAGTGCGGCGAAGAGCGTTTGATCGCTGTTGGCAAGCAGATCCTGGTCCAGGGCTGGAAAGGCTTGCTCTGCGAAAACACCGAGGAGGATGAGCCCAGTCACAAGTCCCAAGTCTTACCCGTCTTGCAACAGGGCACGCAGTGCGCAGCGGACGATGCGGAGCTCAAATCCATGCGCACTGCCGCTCCCAAACCTCTCACCGAGGGCGATCTGATCAAGGCCATGAAAAATGTGGCCAAGCTGGTCAACGACCCACGCCTGAAACAGAAACTTCGGGACACCACCGGTATCGGTACCGAAGCCACGCGAGCCGGCATTATCAAAGGGTTGATTGATCGCGGTTATTTGCTGAAGAAAAAACGCGCCTTGATGGCCTCCGCCGCGGCCCATACCCTGATCGAGGCGGTACCCGCCGCAGTCGCAGATCCGGGTATGACCGCAATCTGGGAACAGGCGCTGGACGAAATCGAAGCGGGGCGTCTGACCCTGGATGCGTTCGTCGCCAAGCAGGCGGACTGGATTGCGCAGCTAGTCGCACACTGCGGAACGCTCACCTTGGCAGTACCTGCCATAACCGGTCCGACCTGCCCCATGTGCAACGCCTCAATGCTCAGGCGCAAGGGGAAATCAGGGCCGTTCTGGTCATGCTCCCGCTACCCGGATTGCAAGGGCACGGTGTCGATCAGTAAAGATACGCGTCGCTCATGATGTTCCTGGGACGATCATCATGAGAACGGTGCGCTCTCTGCCTTGACGTCGTCCCACCCTCTCTGCTGTAGTGCCTCAGGATCATCGCCAACGGCGACCCAAGACCGATTTGCTCCGGGTAGCTCGGTCGAACTCTTCGAGTTCGGAGCCTTCTCTTCTGCGGAATTTAATTCCCGTTTTTTGCTCGACCTGATTGTGGTGGCGGATGACCACTTTTGCCTCTACCCGGCAATAGCGGTCATCCGCTTCGGCGATCGTATTCAGTCCCGGAGCCCACCGGGGAAACACGGGGCACCCTTTGTGCGCGGATGCGTGCCAGCATGTTCCGACCCAGGCCACGACAAGGGTCGGTTGGCGAATCATGGCGCAGTTCAACCAAGTTTTGCGAGGCGCTTGTCGACTGCGCAAGACCGTCAAAGGTGGTTTTTCTCTTCCTCGCCTGGTACCCCGCCAGGCCCACTCTTCATTTTTTCCTTTTCTTAATCCCAGTGACTGCCACCGTATTCCGGCCTTAAAAAAACGGGTGGCAGCGTCTTGACGCTCCCCTGTGACAGGCTTATACAAAGGGCGTGGTTCGCTGTCGTTGACAGCCCAGCCCAGGTAGTCAGAACCTTCAAGGCTACGCCATGTTCGTGGTGGTTTACCCAAGTGCGATCAGCGTTCGGAAGCTCGCACGGTTACCGCTTCAGCGGTGATGAATGCCCACTACCCATATCCGTAGCTCAACACTGCGAATTCTCATTTGCTGCATCGCTATTCCCTCAGACGCACTGTTCTGCTCGTCATCGGCTTGCCGGTGACGAGTCGTTCATCGCTCGCCTTCACCTTACCCACCCTGACGGGGGCTCACTTCCCCATCAGGGATTGTGCGTCGCCGTTTTCCCTTGAAACAGGAGAACCACCATGGCCCACGCCAACCACTCCCAAGAAGCGACCACCTACTTCAATCTGCACACCGTCGGTATCGGCTACCTCAACCGTGTTCGTGAAGTACAAGTCCGCCGCGGCCAGCCATTCATGGCCTGCGATATCGCCGCCCTGCACGGTGCCACCGATGCGGTGGAGTACACCCGCTTCGACTGCAAGGTCGCTGGAGGCGAAGCTGAACGTTTGATTCGTCTCTATATGGACGCCGTCAAAGCCGAGAAAAAGGTCTTGCTGTCGTTCCGTATCGGCGACCTGTGGATCGATCCGTTTCTCTACGAGAAAGGCGCTAAGCAGGGTCAACCGGGCGCCAGTTTGAAAGGTCGTTTGTTGTTCATCGACTGGATCAAGGTCAACGGCACGTTCGAGTACAAAGCGCCCGCCAGGCAGGAAGCAACAGCACCTGCTGAGCAAGCGCCAACCAGTGAGTCCTTCCCAGCGTCGGCTGATGCCGAAGCTGAGGATATCGACAACCCAACAGAGTCCAGGATTGAACCTGAATCTCCACCCACTCCCCGCACGGCCCGCCGTGTCGCCACGCGTACTGTTCAGTCTGCCTGAACAATCCACGACGTTTTACATCAAGGCGCTCAATCGAGCGCCTTTTCTTCAATCCGCACAGGAGAGTCAACATGGGACCCTTCTGGCTTTGCGACGACTGCCTGTTTGCTGCTGCTTACGAGGACTACAGCACGTTATCGCTTTACTACACGACGGATGAAATCGAGAAACGCATCGCCGGCATCCATCGTGGACTGTTGCGGTTAATGCCCTTCAGTGCCGACTTCGATCCCGACGCCGGCTGGGGAATAAGAGCCTTTTCTCCGTTGTCTTGCGACGGTTGTGGCTCACACCTACACGGTCAACGCCACCGATTCACGCGGCTGTAAACAGCGCGCCATCTGCTAACGCCCGCGACTCCACACCCACCTCGGGGACATCACTCCCCTTGGGCGTGTACCCCTGATTGTTCCCTTCGGAGGTACCACCATGAGCACCCAACTCACACTGATTGAAACCTCGGATTTCGAGGCTGATCGTATCGTCCAAGAAAACCAGGTGATCGACGAAGCGCTGCATATTCTGGATCGTCGGCTGTTCGCCCGCGGCCCGAACCTGACCTCACCTGGCGCCGTGGCCTCATACCTGAAACTGCATCTTGCGCAACAAGAGCATGAAGTCTTCGGTGTGATATTTCTCGATGCCAAACACCGGGTGTTGGCGTTCGAAGTCCTCTTTCACGGCAGCATTGATGGCGCCAGCGTTTACCCCCGCCAAGTCGTTAAGCGCTCCCTCGCGCATAACGCTGCGGCCGCCATTTTTGTTCACAACCACCCCTCAGGGTGTACAGAGCCCAGCCAAGCGGACCACGTTTTGACCGCACGGTTGAAGGAGGCCTTGGCCTTGATCGAAGTGCGCGTATTGAATCACTTCATCGTGGGTGAAGGTCGTCCGCTCTCCCTTGCCGAACATGGTTGGCTTTAACCCTCACAGGCGCCTTCGGGCGCCTTGTTCATTTTCATTCTGGAGCACCCTCATGAACCCCACACACCATTCCCCAGCCCTACTGGTGGCCTCAAATCCATTTGCTCGCGGTTACGACAACCTTCATATCGAACGGCTGTTACTGATCACCTACGAGAACGACTGCCCTCCCTGCTTTCGACCCGTGCACGACTCACAGGCCCATCTGCCCGACAATGAGCTGCAACTGCTCCCCTGCCTGTTCAATGAGGATTTCGCCTTGATCAGCGAAGGCCAATCCATTCCGGATGAGTTGGATGAGCGCTGCCCGTCCACCGGGCTGGTGCGCCAAGTGATCTACGCCGTGATGGGCGAAATGCTCAACGAGCGGCATCACGTCGGCGACCTGTACTCCCTGGAAGAAGCCCAAGCCAAGGTCCATCACTTGAGCTTCGAAACGGGACACTACAGTCGAGCCTGGGAAATCAGCACCGCACACCTTCCCGAAGAAGCGATGCTTCATCTGGAAGAGTGGGTCAGTCACTTCGTTCCGCGGCAAAACGGCCTCTTGTTCGAGATTTTTACGCTGCCAGATTGCTGCGGCATCGGTTGCGAACTTATCGGCACGCCATGGACGGACGAGAACTTGCTGAACATTGAGGGCAATCGTTATTCGAGCTTGAGACAAGAGCAACTCGACGCAGGCATACCGGAAGCCTTGGTCAACGTACTGTATCTGGCGGCATTGGCGGATGTGCGATTGTTAATCTTCGACCCCGACGCTGCCGTCTTGAATGGGCTCGTCATTTTCGATGAATAGCAACGTGTTCAGCGTTAACACGACCCACCTTGAATCATCTTTCTCACTGAATCGCTCCTTCACCTCATGTCAGGTTCTGCACTGAATCTGACATGAGGTTTCTTCCATGGAGCGTTTTTTCACGCCTGTCTGCCTGCTGGGTTTGTTGAGCGCCTGCACCGCGCAAATCCCCAACCCTTTGCCGACCAATCCAGAGATCGACGGTGGCTCCAATCGGGCCCAGCACTCGAGGGGCATAGCCGAAGAAAGCCATCCGGCAGAGCTTTGTTATGGCCGCTACACGCTGGTCAGCACCGAGCCCACCACGGAACAACGCGATCTTCTTGCCCAAATCATTGACGTGAGCATCCCGTCCAGCCTGAACCCTTCGGTGCAGGATGCATTGCAGTACGTATTGCAGCGCTCGGGCTATTCGCTCTGCCCCGTTACCGCGTCCGTGAGGGTGCTGTTTACTCGGCCCCTGCCCGCGGCCCATTACCGGCTCGGCCCGATCTCTTTGCGCCGCGCGCTGCAAGTGCTCGCTGGCCCCGCCTGGCAACTCACGACCAACGAAGTCAGCCGTTCAGTCTGCTTCGAACAGCAGAAAACGGAGGCCGGCGTCGCGCTGATCACACCCGTCTCGCCCCATCTGTTGGAGGCACGCCCATGAGAGCCTCGACGTTTCAAACCCTCATCATTGGGCTGCTTTGCTTGGCGGTCGCCGGCCTGAGCGGTGGTTTGTATAACCAGTATCAACGCGTGGCCGAACTGCAGAGCACGAACACCCAACACCTACAAACCCTGGACACCCTGCAACATGATTCAAGCGCCCTCAAGGACGCCCAGGAGAAGCTGCAGTACGCGCTGAAAGACCTGAAGCAGATGGTCGATACTGGTGAGCAACAGGCCAATACCCTCGATCCGATGTTGGATCAGTGGGCGCAAGAGATACAGGAACTGCGCGATGGTCTCGCAGCCCGCGCCACCCAGGCAGACCTGACAGCGCTGCGCGCACGCATTGAACAGGTCGAGCAGCAGCTCCTGGACCTCAGGACCCAGCCATTCCCTCCACCGCCGACGCGTTCTGCGACCAAACCGAAAAAGACCGCTCACCCCAAACCCACCCCGCTCTCGCCACCGTTTTCAGTATTGAGTGTCGAGTCCCGCGGTGGTGAGCGCTTTCTGGCGGTCGCACCTTATGACAGTCGCTCGCTCACGGATGTCCGGCTGCTGCATATCGGCGAGCAGCTCGGAGCCTGGCACCTGAAAGTGCTGGAGCCGAACTCAGCCATCTTCGCGGTGGCCGCTCAACCAGACCAGACCGTGCACCTCCCTTGAGAAGCGATCATGAACAGAGCGCTACTGCCCACCGTCGTCTGTCTCGCTTCGCTATTGGCCATGGGTGCTGCGATGGGAAACCCCGTCACGACACAGTCACGGAACCAGGACACGCAGGTCGCGCCCTTGGGGCGCACTGATGCTGAACAGGCGGCGAGCTGGGGTCTGACGGAGCAGGAGTGGACGCGCTTCGAACAGATCCAAACCGGCCGGCGCGGTTTCTGGAGCCCGAACCTCGATCCGTTGACCGCTCTCGGGGTCGAGGCCCAGACCGACCAAGAGCGCCAGCGCTATGCCGAACTACAGGTAGCGCTGGAAGCCAAACGCGCCGAGCGCGAGTTGGCCTACCAAAACGCTTACACCGCGGCCTGGGCCAAGCTGTTCCCCGGGCTGCTGCCGATCCAGGGCATGGCATCCCCGTCCCCTACCAGCTCAGCGGTCATGCCGCGTCAGGCCCTGTTTGTGGAGGACCACTGCCCAGCGTGCACCGCCGAAGCGCAGCGTCTGCAAAGCAGTGACATGGCGTTCGATATCTATCTGGTGGGCAGCCAAGGCGAGGATGAACGCGTCCGTCGCTGGGCTCGGCAAGCGGACATCGATCCAGCCAAGGTTCAACGCCGGCAGATCACCCTGAACCATGACCGTGGTCGCTGGTTCAGCCTGGGGGCCTTGGGGCCATTGCCCGCCACTTACCAACAGGTGAATGGACAATGGCAACGCCTCGACTGAGTGGTCTTGCGCTCCTGCTGACGATGCTCGCCGTCCAGGCTGACGAACTTCCGCCTCCGGCCTATCAACTTGCGGCGCATGACGCCAGCATCCCTTCTACGGTGCTGTTCGCGATTGCCCTGCAGGAGAGTGGACTCCGCGTCCGTGGTCGACTGCTGCCCTGGCCATGGACCCTGAACATCGCCGGTAGTCCTTACCGCTTCGCCACTCGCCAGGCTGCCTGTCACGCCTTGCTTCAGGCGCTCGCCCGACATGACGCCAAGCGGGTTGATGCCGGACTCGGGCAAACCAACCTGGGCTACCACGGACAACGTTTTTCCAGTCCCTGCGAAGCCCTCGACCCCTACCGAAATCTCGCCGTCACCGCCGCGCTGTTGCAGGAGCATCACGCTACCACCGGTGATTGGGTGTTGGCTGCCGGACGTTATCACCGCCCGGCAGGAGGAGCACCGGCCGCACGTTACCGCGCGGGTTTTTCCCGGCAACTCGAACGACTGCTGATTGCGTTCAAACAGGGCACACCACTATGACGCGAATACCCCTTACCTGCTATTTCATCCTGCTCTTGGCTCCTTTCGCCCAGCCGGAACTGACCGTAGCCGGGGATCAGCCTAGCGACTTCACACAACCCGATTTTCCAGCCATGGGCGTGCCGATAAATAACAAAGTTCAGGCTGATCGGCCCGTGCATGCGGACCTGTCCACCTTTGCCGATGTGGCCTGGATACTGCCGATTAGTAGTTCCCGGCTGAGCCCCGGCCCGGTCACGCCTCGTTCCCTGAAAATGCCCGGCCTGCAACCCTTCTTTCTGGTGGGTGACGATCCCCAGTCGCTGACTTGCCTGCGTCAACGCGCGGCTGAACTACAGGAAATGGGCGCGGCTGGCCTCGCCGTCGAAGTGATCGACACCGAAGCTTTGGCCCGGATTCGAGCAGCCGCTCCGAACATCACCATCCTGCCGGTCAACGGCAACGACATCGCCGCCCGCCTGCAGATTGAGCACTACCCCGTCTTGATCACTGCCACCTCATTGGAACAGTGAGTCAGGTCATGGCCGAGCATGCGATGGAGTCCAAGCTCCGGCCAGCGGTGGAGCTGTACACCGTAGCGATCTGCATCGCCGCCGCAGTGTTGTGCGTGTACTCGCCCTGGGCTGTGGCCCTGTCACCCGAGATTGGGCTGGTTGCGGCGCTGGCCTATGCCCTGTTCGGCCTTATCCGGCTTCGACAAGCCTGGGAGGTGCTGCGCTATCGGCGCAATATCCGTCGGCTGCCCCGTTACGAGCTGACCAGTCGACAGATTCCGATCAGCCGCAAGCGTCTGTTCATCGGCCGCGGCTTTCGCTGGACCCGCCTGC
Organism: Pseudomonas sp. MF6767; assembly: GCF_016405475.1. Classification (NCBI taxonomy): domain Bacteria; kingdom Pseudomonadati; phylum Pseudomonadota; class Gammaproteobacteria; order Pseudomonadales; family Pseudomonadaceae; genus Pseudomonas; species Pseudomonas sp. MF6767. The sequence continues at coordinate 52,131 of NZ_JAEKCY010000023.1, forward strand.
ACACCCAGCGCCTGGTCGAAGCCCAGGATCCGGCGGTCGCCCACTATGTTGACCAACCGACCTGTTACCGTCTGGCCCGTGGACTCGAACGGCGCCTGGAGCATGCACCGTTTCCGCTCTCGACATTGGTCCGTGTCACCGCCTGGGACAGTGCCTTCAATCCGTTGCGCCCTTTGCCCCCGGTAGGTGGCTCGCCGCTGTTGCATGGGGTCGAGCCCAATGAAACGGAGGTCAGTCTGCCACTGGGCGAACGGGTCGGACACACCCTGGTGCTAGGCACTACTCGCGTCGGCAAGACGCGACTCGCCGAGGTGTACATCACCCAGGACATTCACCGCGTCGAACATGAGGTGGTCATCGTTTTCGATCCTAAGGGCGATGCCGACCTGCTCAAACGCATGTACGTCGAAGCCAAACGCGCCGGGAGGGAGAAGGAATTCTATGTTTTCCATCTAGGCTGGCCAGAGATCTCCGCGCGTTACAACGCCGTAGGACGTTTCGGGCGCATTTCGGAAGTGGCGTCGCGCATCGCCGGGCAGCTCAGCGGTGAAGGCAACTCCGCGGCCTTTCGTGAGTTCGCCTGGCGTTTCGTCAACATCATCGCCCGCGCTCTGATCGAGTTGGGCCGGCGTCCGGACTACCTGCAGATCCAGCGACATGTGGTCAACATCGACGCCCTGTTCATCGAGTACGCCCAGCAGTTTTTCGCCAAGACCGACCCGAAGGCGTGGGAAGTGATCGTCCAACTTGAAGGCAAGCTCACCGAGAAGAACATTCCCCGGCATATGGTGGGACGCGAAAAGCGGGTGGTGGCCATCGAGCAGTACCTAGCGTTGAAGCGGGTATTTGATCCGGTAATGGACGGACTGCGTTCGGCGGTACGATATGACCGTACTTACTTCGACAAGATTGTCGCCTCGCTGCTGCCGCTGCTGGAAAAACTCACCACCGGCAAGACCGCCCAGTTACTGGCCCCCAACTACACCGACCTAGATGACCCGCGGCCAATATTCGACTGGATGCAGATTATCCGAAAACGCGGCATCGTCTACGTCGGTCTGGATGCGCTGACCGACGCCGAGGTGGCCGCCGCTGTGGGCAACTCGATGTTCGCCGACTTGGTCTCGGTCGCCGGACACATATACAAACATGGCATTGACCATGGCCTACCCCCATCGGGCAGCAGCAGTGACAAGCTACCGATCAACCTCCACGCCGATGAGTTCAACGAGTTGATGGGTGATGAGTTCATCCCGCTGATCAACAAAGGTGGCGGCGCAGGTATCCAGGTAACCGCCTACACCCAGACCCTCAGCGATATCGAAGCGCGAATCGGTAACCGCGCCAAGGCCGGCCAGGTGATTGGCAACTTCAACACCCTGCAGATGCTGCGGGTGCGCGAAACCGCCACCGCGGAGCTGCTCACCCAGCAGTTGCCCAAAGTTAACGTGCTGACCAAGACCCTAGTTTCGGGTGCCACCGACACCTCCGATCCCGAGGCCAAGACGGACTTCACCTCGTCCTCACAGGATCGTGTCAGCAGCACCAGTGTGCCGCTGATCGAGCCTGCTCACATCGTCAGTTTACCCAAGGGACAAATGTTCTCCTTCCAGGCCGGTGGACAGCTCTGGAAAGTACGTATGCCATTACCTAAACCCTCCAACGACGATGCCATGCCCAAAGACCTGCAGGAACTCACTCAACGGATGCGGGCGGCCTACAACGAGCAGGCAGGGCAATGGTGGAGTACCAGCGGTGGCGGCCCAACAACTAACTTCGATTTAGATAAGGTGGGGTAAACCTACCCTCCGCAGGTTTCGATTCAGCAGAAACGATCCAGAAGGCGCCGTGAGCGGCATCAACTCTGCGGTGCACAATGGAGTGAACAATGGCGACTTCCACACAAAATACTCCGACACAACCGATCCAGCGCCCGGGATTAATCGTCTCGGCGATTGGCTTGGTTTTACGCATCATCGGTTTGCTGATCGCCTCGTTGCTGTTTTCGATCCTCATCGAGTTCGCCGGTTTGCTGCTATTCTGGAGCGATCAGGGTTGGCGGAACAGCCAAGCCATGTTGACGAACGAACTGGGCTGGCTGAGCGAGCACTTCAAAGCTTCACTCATCCTCCAACAACCCGGACAGACGATTGTCCAGTGGCTGGATTTTCTCAATCAATGGTTGTTGGTCAAGACCGGTTTTGCGGATTTTGCCCGGCAGGCGCGGGTGTCGAGCCAGGGCAACGGCTTCTGGAGCTGGATCAACCAGCTCTACGTGAGCATTGAGGACTTCGTACTGGCCGCAGTGTATGTGACCTTTACCTTCGTGGTGCGCCTGACCATTCTGGTCCTGGCCGCCCCCCTGTTTCTGCTGGCCATGTTTACTGGTTTTGTCGATGGCTTGATGCGCCGCGACCTGCGCAAGTTCGGGGCAGGGCGCGAAAGCAGCTTTGTCTACCATCGTGCTAAACGAGCCGTGACACCAGTGCTGCTCGTGCCCTGGATCATTTACCTGTCCCTGCCCTTTTCGCTCAATCCACTCGTTATTTTTTTACCGTGCGCCGCAATGCTTGGGATAACAACGGCAATCACCGCAGCAACATTCAAGAAATATCTTTAAAATTTGGCAGCCAACATTTCCTCAAAGCATTAGCTATGACTGGAGTTCATACTCGCTTTTTTGCAGGCAGTGGCGATTGCACTCATGAAGTCCTTCAACTTAGGCCAAATCCATTCACCACGCTTCTGATGTTCAGAGAATGGTTTTGAAAACATAAAATCAACCATGTCTTTGATTTGGTGCTCCGTATGAGGGGTCCCAAATTCCACTCCCACACTCTCGACGTATGATTGTCGATGCCTCAGGACGTCAGCGAGGGTATCGTCCAGCGTCTGCCCTACCAAAACATAACCGGATTTCTGCTGATACTGTCGGGAGCCATCACATACTTGCAACATATCGATATCTCCCAGGCCCAATAAAGCGCCCTTCTTATTGAAGTTATTGAGATCAGCTAAAGCATCCGCCATTGGACCACTCCCAATCGGAAGTGCATCAGGGTTGTGCTGTGATTGCCGAATGATTGCGCGTTCAATTCGACTAACGAGTACAAATTTAACATACCAAGGATCAAAATATTTCAAGGCCAAGTCATCAGGTATTTCACGATACGCAATACCAAGAGGAATTTTCACACCAAAAGGCGCCTTTAAATCTTTTCTCCAACTCATCTCTTCTATTTTTTTAAAATACTGCGTAAGGTATATATCGTCAGCATGTACCGCCGCAAGAATTTTTACCAAGCTTTCAACCGAATTAAAGCCGATCCATGTCATGCGGAGACCTGTATCAGCGAAAAACAATTGAAGCTCTTCAAGTGCACCTAATGCTTCAGCAGAGGTAATATCCCCCCGACGCCCCATATGTTCGTAAAGGGCTGCCGGAGTCACAGCCAAGTAGGTTTTTCGATCGCTCCAGCCTGTTACAAACCTAGTAAATGCGGTATATGATAACGCCTGCAAATCGCGATTCGGCTTAGACGCTCTATGTTTAAAAGACTGTATAATGCTGTTATCGAGAACCAAATGCATTGGCCCTTCTAGCTCGTAACTGACAGCGTATTTTCTTGCAAACGTCTCAGTTGATATAAAAAATTGGAAAATTTCTTCGTCAGCGCGACCATGTAGACGCTCCGCGACCTCAACTATAACTTTTTCTTTAATTTCTTCCACTACTACCATCCTTAAAGACAACTGAATCAAAACCGATCGCACCCAGCTCGAATAATCTGCTGACGTTCCCTCTTCCCTCGGAGATCTTAATTCCAGACCAACGTCGGGACCACCACAATGTCCGTTTTTCCTATTCGTTTTCTCATGCTCACTGTGATCGCATTTCACAGCGACAGCTTTGCGGCGGGCGGGCATGAGCAGCAACTCAGTCTACTCATCCGACAGCTCGATACTCTCGACACGTTGGTACAACAGGCCTCACGTTACGAAGCACCAGAATCAAATACACATTATCGCTTTGACTATCCCCGCCTAAGTCAAGACATCCAGCGCATCCGCCACGGTGTGCAGGGCTATCTCTCCCCTTCCCGCGCTCAACCCCGCGATCCAGCTGAATTGGTCGGCGATTACCGCCTCGACACCCCGTCCGCGGAGTCCTCGCCATGAGCATGACTGACGCCCAGATCGCAGCGTTCCAAAACGCCTCCGGCGTCTCGGCGCAGAGCAGTTCGACACTGTGGCTGTCCCTGGTTCTCGTCCTGGCTTTGCTTTGGTGTACCTGGGTGATGTGGACGGCTTACCGGGGTTGGGCCGCCGGCAGTGTGCGCTTTGGGGCCTTCGGCGGCAGCGCCGCGCGCGTCTTGCTCGCCCTGCTCGTACTGATGTTCTTCACCCTGTCCTAATCCAGGAGATCGCCGCCATGCTCAAGTGCTTTGCCCCTCTGAAAAACAACCTGCGTGATCGTACGAGTCAGCGCGTGATCGGTCTGCTGCTGGTGCTCGGTCCAAGCCTGGCTTTTGCCCAATTACCCACCATGGAAGCCCCTTCGCGCGGCGAAGGTTCCGGGTTGATCGATACGATCAAAAACTACGCCTACGACGGCGGCATCTTGCTCGGTCTGCTGATCGCCCTGCTCGCTTTTCTCGGTGTGGCTTGGCATTCCCTGACCGTGTATGCCGACGTGCAGAACCAGCGCAAAACCTGGAAAGACCTCGGCGCCGTAGTCGGCATCGGAGCCCTGCTGGTGGTGATCATCATCTGGTTCCTGACCAAGGCTGCCGCTATTCTGTGAGGTTGGCATGAACGACGCTATCGAACGCCTTGCCGACGGCACCTTGGTCTTTCTGCCAGAGCGACTCAATCGTGATCCCGCCGTATTGCGCGGTTTAACCAATGATGAGATGTGGGTAGCGCTCGGCACCGGCGCAGTCATTGGCCTGCTGCTGGGCGTTCCTCTGGCGATCGCCACCGCCTCCATTGCCGTGGCGCCGACCAGCATGATCGCAAGCATGGCGGTGGTGTTATTTGCCGGTGGCACACTACTGCGTCGGGCCAAACGGGCTCGCCCCGAGACCTGGTTGTACCGCAAGCTCGAATGGATACTCGCCAGCCGTTGGCGCCTGGGGCGCGGAAGTTTGATTCTCCACTCCGGCGCCTGGACGGTTCGCCGTTCGCGTCGACTGCGCCCTGCCCTGTCCCGGTGGCAACCATGAGTCGTTTTCGGAACAAGGTGGACGCCCAACAGGCCCATATCGTCAGCCTGCGTCTTGCGGTAATGATCCTTGCCCTGGTCTGTGCCGGGCTCTGGTACGGCTGGCGCTCGGCACCGATCGATCTGACCGTTCATGTACCACCGGATCTGCGCTCGGGCAGCACTCGCAAGTGGTGGGATATCCCCCCGGAGAATGTCTATGCCTTTGCCCTGTACATCTTTGGTCAGCTCAACCGCTGGCCCTCAGATGGAGAGCAGGACTATCGCCGCGCCATCTATGGTTTGCAGTCCTACCTGACACCCTCCTGCAAGGCCTTCCTCGATGGCGACTACGAGTACCGCAAGGCCGCCGGCGAACTGCGCCAGCGGGTGCGTGGCGTCTACGAAATTCTGGGCCGAGGCTACAGCCAAGATCCGGAACTCCGGGTCAAGCAACTCGATCGCGACAGCTGGCTGGTCAAGCTCGACCTCAACGCCGATGAGTATTACGCCGCCGAACCGGTGAAACGGGTGGTGGTGCGTTATCCATTACGCGTGGTGCGTTTTGATCTGGACCCCGAACGCAATAAGTGGGGGCTGGCACTGGATTGTTATCAGGGCACTCCGCAAAAAATCTCCCTACCTGGAGGTGAGCCATGAAGCGGATTTCTACCCTGGGACTCACCATCGCACTGATGCTATGGGGAGCTGCAGCGCAGGCCGTCGAGCTGATGCGCTGGGAACGCCTACCCCTCGCGGTCCCTCTGGTGATCAATCAGGAACGAGTGGTCTTTATCGATGAGGATGTTCGAGTCGGCGTGCCCTCAACCCTGACGGGCAAGCTGCGCGTGCAATCAACTGGCGGCACGCTGTACCTGCGCGCGTCGGAAGCCATTGCACCGACCCGACTGCAATTGCAATCAGTCACGACGGGCGAGATCATCCTTCTGGATATCGTGGCCACTCCCGGCGATCAATCGCTGGAGCCCTTGCGCATTCTCAAGAATGCTCAGGTGCAAGCTACCGAGGCTGAATCTAGCACCGCCCCTGTTCCAGAACGTACACCGATCCCGGTCTCTTTGACGCGCTACGCCGCGCAAAGCCTGTACGCGCCTCTGCGCACTGTGGAGTCTCTGCACGGTGTACGCCGCGTCCCGCTCAAGCTGCGCACCGAACTGCCAACCCTGCTGCCAACCGAAAACGTGTCCAGCACACCTATCGCCGCCTGGCGACTCGGTGATTACTGGGTGACGGCGGTGAAGTTGCGCAATCGTGGTTCAGAGACTCTGCAACTCGACCCGCGTCGACTTCAGGCCAAGCTGTTCGCCGCGGCCTTCCAGCATGCTTTCCTCGGGCCTGCCGGCAGCGCTGAAGACACCACGGTTGCCTACCTCGTCACCCGCGGTGCTGGCCTCGAACACGCCGTGCTGCTCCCGCCCGTTGCGCGAGGTGCTGACGATGAAGGCTAACGCCTTGCTCAAATGGCTGGTACCGGCTGCACTGTTGGCCGTGGTGTTTATCATCCTGAAAACCTGGGTCGCGGGTAGCAGTAGTTCCTCTCCAGAGAAGCCGGTTGATCAGGGCAACCTTCAGTTATCCGCCGAGCAAGCCAAGTCGCTCGGCATTGCTGGCGATACCCCACGCGACACCGTCGCCACCCTGGTCGGCCAGGTGAAGGCCATGCGCAGCGACATGCTCGGTTTGAAGAAACACAATGACTCACTGCAGACGGAAAACAACCGCCTGCGCGAGCGGGAAAGCAGTGTCGATTCGCGTATCCAGACGGCGCTTGGCAGTGTGACCCAGCAAGTCGACGAAGGCCGCCGCCAAGCCAACGAGGCCCGACTCAAAGCGGAACAAGACAGTCGCCAGGCCCGTGGTCTGCTGGCGCAATTGCAGGACCAGTTGTCGGGGCTGACCGGCAAAGGCAAGGATATGCCGATCGGATTGGGGCTTGAGCCGGGCGACGGTGCTCAATTCAAAGGGCAGCATTCTGCCAATGATGCGCTGCAGTGGATTGAGCCCTCGGATGCTCCGTCCACCGACGCCCGAGGCAAAACCAAGACCTCCTCCGCACTGAGTCTGCCTATCGCGTTCAACTCGCTGGAAGGCTTGAACGATAACGCCATTGATCGCAGCCAGAAACCGCTACATGCAGTCACCAAGGCTGAGCGTGATCTGACACGATCCGTTGATCGTACCGAAGGCGCGAAGCCGGTCTACACCATTCCCGAAAATGCGACATTGATGGGCTCGGTCGCGATGACCGCGCTGATCGGCCGAGTCCCGGTGGACGGCACAGTGAATGATCCCTATCCCTTCAAGGTGCTGGTCGGTCCGGAGAATCTGACTGCCAACGGCATCGACCTGCCGGACGTCGCGGGGGCCGTGATGAGCGGCACGGCGTCCGGTGACTGGACCCTGTCTTGCGTACGCGGACAGGTCGAGTCGATCACCTTTGTGTTTACCGATGGCACCATCCGCACGGTGCCTCAGCCGAAGGCGGTTGCCAGCCGCAATGCCTCCACTGCCCAGAGTTCGAACACCGACAAGATCCGTGGCGGACTCGGTTACTTGTCCGATCCGTATGGCATTCCTTGCATTGCCGGCGAGCGCCGCTCGAACGCCCAGCAGTACCTCGGCAGCCAGAGTCTGATCACTGCGGCCGGCGCGGGTGTCGCCGCCTTGCTCGGGAGTGAGCAGAACAACAACAGCAGCGTGATCAGTTCGGGCGGCAGTACGCTCGGGGTCACCAGCAGCAGTGGCAATAGCGCGCTGAATTCAATTCTCAGCGGTGGGGTCAGCGACATCCGCGAGTGGGTCACCAAACTGTATGGCGAGGCCTTTGCTGCCGTGTACGTCCCACCGGCCGCCCAAGTCGCACTGCACCTCGACCATGAGATCACCATCGACTATGAGCCCAAGGGCCGGAGCGTTCGCCATGAAAAAGACCATGCCTCTCTGTCTGAATTGGATTAGCTTGCTCTGCCTGGTCCTGGCGGGGTGCGCCACCGACAAAGAGACGCTGCTGCCCCATGGCGAGCAAAGCATGCTGGACATCTGGAACGGCGCCGGTTCGCAAGGCACTCAGCAACAACTGCTGGATGCTCGGCAGCAGTTACGCCGCCCGCTGGCTCAGGCAGATTTCTCCGCCTTTCTCCAAGAACCGTACACGCGCACAACAGAGAACGAGATCCGCAACCTGTTCCCTCGCCTGCCCAATCCCGATCTGGTGCTGTACGTGTATCCGCACCTGAATGGGACCGAGCAGGCACCGGTCCCGGGTTACTCCACAGTCTTTCCGTTCTACCAACGGGTGCAGTACGCATTGCCGGGTGAACGTCAGGAAGACTTGTAGTGCGTACCGGCGATGCGGACAACCGCACTGCCGCGTGGAAAACCTGGCGCAACCCATTACGCCCTCGCGCCACGTTGGCCGATGACGCCGCACTCTATGCGCACAACCCCAGCTTCACCGATCACCTGCCGTGGGTCGAGTACCTCGACACCGAGCAATGTTTTCTGCTCGATGACAATCGCTCGGTGGGTGCGGTGTTCGAATTGCTGCCCATCGGCACTGAAGGACGCGAACCCGATTGGTTGATGGCGGCCCGCGATGCCCTTGAGGATGCCCTGCAGGATAGCTTTGACGAGCTGGATCAAGCGCCTTGGGTGGCGCAGTTTTTCTGCCAGGACGACAACGACTTCACCCCCTACCTGACCCGGCTCATTGATTATATTAAGGACAGTGCGCGAGACACCATCTTCACCGAGGCGTATTTGGAACTCAGCCGCCGTCATCTGAAGGCCATCGCCAAGCCCGGAGGTCTGTTTGAGGATAAGGTGGTGACACGCCTGCCCTGGCGTGGCAATAACCGCCGGGTGCGCCTGGTGGTCTATCGCTGGCTTGAGTCTGACGTTGAGGCGGCGGGACTCACCCCGGTGCAATCCCTGCAACAGGCTTGCGAACGGGTCACGGCTTCATTGCAAGCGTGCGGGGTGCAATCGGCGCGTGTCGATGGCCGAGGTCTGTATGCCTGGTTAGTGCCCTGGTTCAATCCAGCCCCCACGCTCACCTATGAAGCACCCGAGGATTTCTACCAACACGTGGCCTATCCGGAGTCGGGCGACGGCGAGTCGCTGGAACTGCCCTTCGATCATGACTTCGCCGAGCGGCTGTTCTTCAATGAGCCGCGTTCGGATGTCCAACGCGGACTTTGGTTTTTCGACGATCAGCCCCACCGGGTCATGGTGGTGGACAAACTGCGGCGGGCACCATCGATTGGTCAACTCACTGGCGAAACCCGCAAGGGCGACGCGGTGAATGCCCTGTTCGACCAGTTACCCGAAGGGACGGTGATGAGTCTGACCTTGGTGGTCAAACCCCAAGATGTGCTCGAAGACCAGTTGAATCGCCTAGCGCGAAAAGCCATCGGTGAAAACCTGGCCTCGACCCAGACCCGTCAGGATGTCGAAGAAGCCCGCGCGATCATCGGCCGCCAGCACAAGCTGTATCGGGGAACCCTGGCGTTTTACGTGCGCGGTCACGATGAACAGCAACTGCACCAGCGCTCGGTCAGCCTGGCCAGCGCACTGCTGGGTGCGGGGCTGCAACCGGTACGTGAAGGCGACGAGGTCGCCGCCTGCAACAGTTACCTGCGTTGGTTACCGATGGCTTACAACCCGGCCCGCGACACGCGCAACTGGTACACGCGTTTGATGTTCGCCCAGCACCTGGCAAACCTCGTTCCAGTCTGGGGCCGCAGCACCGGCACCGGCCACCCGGGCATCACCCTGTTCAATCGTGGTGGCTCGCCGTTGAGCTTTGATCCGTTGTCACGTCTAGACCGGGCCATGAACGGCCATCTGCTGTTGTTCGGTCCGACTGGCGCCGGCAAGTCGGCCACCCTGGTCACCCTGCTGATGCAGGTCATGGCGGTGTACCGCCCTCGCCTGTTTATCGTCGAGGCCGGCAACTCATTCGGTTTGCAGGGAGAGTACTTCGTGACACAGGGCCTGTCGGTCAACAAGGTCCAATTGAAACCTGGCGCCTCGGTCAGTCTCGCCCCGTTCGCCGATGCTTGGCGTCTGGTCGAGCAGCCGGATCAGGTGGCGAGTCTGTCGATCGATGAGTGGGACGATGAGGTGGTAACCAGTCACGAAGACCAGCGCGATGTTCTCGGCGAACTGGAAATCACCGCCCGCTTGATGATCACTGGCGGCGAGGCCAAGGAAGAAGTGCGCCTGAGCCGAGCCGATCGCAGTCTGATCCGCGAGTGCATTCTCGATGCGGCGCAGACGTGTGTCGCGGCGAGCAGACAGGTACTGACCCACGACGTGCGCGACGCCTTGCTGCGCGTCGCCGCCGACACGCACTTGCCGGAGAAGCGTCGCGAGAGCGCCCAGGAAATGGGTGAATCCATCGACCTGTTCTGCCAGGGCTTCGAGGGTGAACTGTTCGATCGCGAGGGCACGCCTTGGCCCGAGCGCGATGTGACCATTGTCGATCTGGCCACTTACGCTCGCGAAGGCTACGAGGCACAGATGTCCATCAGCTACATCAGCCTGATGAACACCGTGAACAACCTTGCCGAACGCGACCAGTATCTGGGAAGACCGATCATCATGGTCACCGACGAAGGCCATATCATCACCAAGAACCCGTTGCTGGCACCGTTCGTGGTCAAGGGCACGAAGATGTGGCGCAAACTTGGCGCATGGTTCTGGTTGGCGACGCAGAACCTCGCCGACTTTCCGACTGCCGCACAGACCATGCTCAATATGATCGAATGGTGGATTTGTTTGAATATGCCACCCGCTGAAATCGAGGAGATCGCTCGTTTCAAGAAGCTTTCACCAGCACAGAAAGCCTTGTTGCTCTCAGCCAGCAAGGAACCGGGCAAATACACTGAAGGCGTGGTGCTGTCGAAGAAACTCGAAACACTGTTTCGAGTCGTGCCGCCCAGTCTTTATCTCGCCCTGGCCATGACGGAGCCCGAGGAAAAAGCCGAGCGCTGGACACTGATGCAAGACAATGGCTACTCGGAGTTGGAAGCGGCCTACCGGGTAGCAGAACGGATCGACAGAGCGCGAGGAATAGAGCCGGAATAAGGGGGGATTTGGCCCCGGCCCTGACAATTCGGCAGCTAGCCGTTGGACACCTTTTCAACGTAGGCATGCATGAACCAGTCAGGGACCTCATCAACCCTGAATTCAAGTTCGGTCCCATCTGAAACTTCGGCCAGCAGCACCAGGTCGGCACCGGAGTTATCGAAGATGTAGGCCCGATTCGACGTGGCAATAGCCGCAGGCAGCAGGTTCAGGCAACGGCCATAGCGCTGAATAATTTTCTCTGTGGGAACGGGATGCCCACCTGCCGCGACACGGTTACGGACCCTGTTGATATTGATGTCAGGGTCGTCAGTTGCCACAAAGTAGAGGTAGGTTCGGTATCCAGACTCTCTCGCCTTGACCATAAACGCGATTTTATCGTCGCTGGACATCACCGTTTCGAAGGTGAAAGATAGCTGGTTTTCGAGAAGCTTATTCCGGATGAAGTCGGAAAGCACTGAGGCAAAATAGGAGTTCATCGCGACCGTCTGGAAATTCAGACCGTTGCAGCTAAAGCCTATTTTGGCCGCCTCCTCATCGAGCTGGGAGGACCTGACCAGTCGATGCGTCCCGAGGAAATCAAGGACTTCGTCCCCCTCAACTTCCAGCTGAAAATCACTGAACTCCAGACGGCCGCTGTCTTTGGCAGCCTTCTCGATTTCATCCGGGTTAATGTAGATACCGATCAGGTGGGAAGGGATGGCACTTTTCATCGTGCTCTTGCCGGAGCCGTTGGGTCCAGCAAAGACCCTCAACCGAGGGACAGTCATGAGCAACGGCGCACCTTAATGACGCCACCCAGAGTCACTTTGTGCTTGGGCTTGGCCACCCGAATGACTTTGTGCTTACCGTCAGCAGTCGTTTCAACAAGCATGCCGTTCATGACTTCCATCACACTGCGGCCGGCAGCCAGCGCGTTGATATAGGCGGTATTGATGGCGCCTTCAGCCATGACCGGGATCTTATCCTCCAGTCGGCTCACCAGATCGTCACTCAACACTCGTTTGGCTTTCATATCGCGCTCCACGTTCTCAGAGCGTGCAGAATCTGCACTTAATCAGAATCTTAGCTACGTAAACCTGTTTGTAACAGGGCGAAAGCTACTTCTGTCAGCCCCCATTCTAGAGCAATGGCATCTGGAACCATACCCATCAAGAGATTTTACGCTTGATGCATGACCGGAGGCATTTGGGGCAAGCACGGCCCTTCGCGCAACGCTCGAATAAGGGATGCGATATCCCCTAGATTTTCAGTAATTGGACAAAAACGCGCCTCCTAGAAGCGACACTCGGTATAAACCTGCAATCAGTTGGTCTGTGAGAAGTGTCAGGTTGAATGCTAACGGGCACTCAAGCCGACGCAACCGCCCATGAGCGACAAGGTTACGGTGCGACGCCCCGGAGCCGCTGCTGAATCCTCAATAAAAAACCAGCTTCAAAGGCATCCTGGCTGTCACCGAGAGGAAAGGTCTTTCGGATTTGCGCCAGTTCCCACCACAAAGGAATATCGGTCGTTGCCTCAAGCCAAGCCTGGGCGCATTGCACGCCGCGCTCGATCATTGGTGCGAATTCGCTGCTCCAAGGTGTCAGAAGACTTGGGCAACCATCTGCCGCAGGAATTGATATGTAGTTTTCGTCCATACACACCCTAGATTTCTGATTTATTGTTAGACGCTGGGTCCAGTTTCGAAAATCTTAACGAAACCAAATAAACGCTCGATAACAGGCATGAGCATCAAATGGCCTAGATCAATGCCAATGTAGACTATATCCCGTGGATTGAGAGTCCCTCAAGGCGCAATTTGCGCGCATGACTCAAGACTACGAACAGCTTCGTCTGCAACTGGCGGAAAACATCCGCTTGATGCGGCGCGTAAAGAACCTGACCCAAGAGCAGTTAGCGCTCATGGCCGAGGTGGATCGCACCTACGTCAGTCAAATCGAACGATCCACGGGCAATCCGTCGCTGTTGGTCCTGTGCAAACTCGCCAATATTTTCGAAATTACCGCAGATCAGCTACTTATAGAACCCGATATCCTGCGCAACTCCCTTCACGTCAAATAATAGTCTCACTTCTCACAAATCCGATAGATCCGCCTTCATTTTTTCCACTGACATCCTTCCATACGTAACCGAACCTGCCCAAGCCATACCCCAAGAGCCTGGATCATGTCTGCTGCCTGCTCGTCAATCCCGCCCACAAAGCTACGGCCCTTGGCGCTGAGCGTCCTGCTGGCGTGCGGCCCCAGCGTGGCGCTGGACACCGGCAGCATCACGTCCTCCGTGTTTTCTCCAAACTGTCTCGAATACAGGGTCGTCGGCATTTGTTTCTGGCTGCTCTGCACGCCCTTCGGCTGCAAGGTCAAAACCTCGACCAAGGTTCGTCATTTCATTCCTGAACTGGTGGTCTCGAGCTACGCCACCACGGGCAATAACCCATGGACCGAGATGGCCACCCTCTCTTCCCCCATCAGCGGTGCGGAAGGTGGCGGCAACCTGATCACACCGAACACCCATCGCGACAACCTGCCCCGCTTCAAGAACGTCGATGGCATCGGCCACCCCGGTGGCTGGATCGCAACGCAACTGGCTTCTCAATCCGGCTATGCCTGCGCCAGCGGTGCAACTGCATTCATGCCTTACTACCTGAGTACCCTGGACTCACTGGCCTGGCGCCATGGCATCCCGGAAAGTTTCTACCCCGAGTCGCTCATGCCGGGGATCCGTGAAATCGGTCGTCAGGCCTCGGGAAACATGTGGGGCAACGTTTATCCCCGGCAGGGTTTTCTGGTACAGCCCGACGACTTCAAAGCCGCCGCAGTCATGGCGCAACGGGCCGGCGATGTGATGACCCGCAGCTGGCAGCCGCATGTGTATGTACCGCTCACACCCATACCACGCGACGGCTACTGGCCGCCTGGCCCGATCGTCGAAAACGACGCCTCAACCCACAAATGGCAGTTGCTCTACCCCCAGGTTCAGCCCACGTGCGCCATCTTCCCCAGCGATCCGGTCCAGAGCACGGATGGCGGCTACGCCTGGTCGCTGTGGCGCCCCTATAGCTGCTGCAAGCGTGAGGGGCAGACCTTCCTGTTCAGCATCGACTTCGAAGGAGGTGCTTCATGAGTCGGTTTCTCGTACGATCTTGGTTGGGCATGATAAGTCTGTTGCTCTGTGGACTGCTCGCCATGGCCACGCATGCCCACGCCGCCGAAGGCGATTACCGCCTGGGGACTCAAGGCGAAGTGCTCGATGACCGAGTGATGTACACCATTGGTGGCGGCTCGGCAGTCGGCTCACCGAGTTCGCTCTACCGACCCAGTGGTCTCGGTGTCGGCGGGTCATGGCGAGCGAACATGATGTGCGGAAACATGAGCCTCACCAACACCCTGCAAAACCAACTGAACGGCGTCACCGAAGGTTTCCAGCAGATCATGGGCAGCATCGTGCAGAACGCGACCCAAGCGGTGATGTCGCTGCCGGCGTTGATCATCCAGCGCGCCAACCCAGGCCTCTATGAGTTGCTCAGTAACGGGGTGATGCAGGGGCGCATCGACTTCGACCGCTCCAAGCTGACCTGCCAGGCCATGGCCGAAAAGATGGCGGACAAGGTCGGTCAAGCCGGTTGGGGCGAGCTGGCCAAGAACCAAGAAATGCAGGGCAATCTGGAGCAGACCGGCGGTGATGCGGTGGCGGCGGTGAAAAACACCGAGACCCGTAACGGCAACAATGGAGTGTCCTGGGTCGGCGGTTCGAAGGCAGGAGGCAATGGGCAGACACCCGTTCGAGTGACCGCCGACGTGGTGCGCGCGGGCTATAACCTGCTGCATAACCGGTCTGTGGATGATACTGCCTCGATCAGCAGCAGTGATTGCCTGGGTGGGGCTATTTGCCAGGCCTGGACTTCGCCCCAGGAGGAATCCGAATGGGCCGTTCGCGTGCTGGGCGAGAGCGAGGTCGCGACCTGCGACAGCTGCGAAACCCTTCGAGCTACCGCTGGCAGCGGATTGACGCCGCTGATTCAGGCGGCCTACAGCGAACGTCTCAAGGCCCTGCAAGGGCTGCTGTCCGGCTCACTGTCACCTACCCCTGACAATCTGGCTAAAGCCTCGAGTCCAATGCTGCCGGTGACCCGTGGCGTGATCGAAGCCTTGCGCGACGATCCCGACCAGGATCTGCTGGCGCGACGCCTAGCCAGCGAGACGGCCCTGTCCAGCGTACTCGATAAGGCACTGCTGCTACTGCGCACGCTACTGGCGGGCAGTCACGAACCGAACATCGCCTCCGCCGAACCAGCGCAGACCGCCTTGACGAAAAACATCGACACCCTGGAGCAAGAAATTCGCCTGCTGCAAACCGAGCTGCAGGTCCGGCAGATGCTGACCACCAATACCGCCAGCCTGGTGCTCGATCGGCATGCCGGTGGTGCCGATGCTTCGCGTACAGTCGAGCAAGGCGACCCCGAGCCCGGTCGACTCAATGATGCTGACGCCAGACGAAAGTAAGCCATGAAACGTTCACGGCTGTTCACTTTGCTTTCGAGTCTGGGGATTGCCGCGGTGATGATCCTGAGCGCCGCACTGGTCGCATGGATCGGCCGCGCTGCGCTGGGTAGTTTCGACGCCTGGCAGCAGGCATTCGAATCCGTACGACCCTATCTGCGATGGTGGCGTGCCCTGCTCTACGACGCCCTCTTTGCGCTCTGGTGGGGTCTGCTTCGGTGCTACCGACATCGACCCCAGGATCGACTGCGCGTGAAACGCATCGGGACATTAGGGCTCGTGCTCTTTACCTGCGTCGAGCTCACCCGACTGTGAGGTCACCACCATGCTCATGAGCACCAACAGCTACCTGGAGTTTTACCTCTCCCTGCTGGCCTGGATCATCAACAACGGCCTCTGGAGCCTCCTGTCCGACACCGGACTGTTCGCCGCGCCCTTTGGTGCAATCATCCTGCAAGAATGGCTATCGGCTCGTCAGCAAGGCGCAGATGAAGGCAACAAGGGACTATTGTCGGTACCGCGAATCGAGAACCGGCTGTGGCTGGCCTACATCGTCGTGTTATTCGGCTGCGCGCCGGTCTTTCCGTTGAGCCTCACGTCAATAGCGTTCGATGATGTGGCGAGCCAGCGCTGCGGTGTGAGTGTGGCCAAGCCGGCGGAAACCGCCTGGGGGACGACCTTCAATACCATCGGCGAACGCTCCGCTAACGTGCCGATCTGGTGGTTTCTCGTGCATGCCTTGAGCAAAGGGGTAACCGCCGCAGCCACCGCCTCCATCCCTTGCGCACCGGATATTCGGCAGATGCGCATGGAGATCGACAGCTCGCGTATCAACAGCCAGGTCCTGCTGCAGGAAGTCGCCGACTTCACCCGCGATTGCTATGGCTATTCCCGTTCCCGGCTGTTCACCAATCGCCCGCAGTTGGACAAGGCACAAAGTCATGACGCCTCCTGGATCGGCTCAAGCTATTTGCTCGACACGCCCGGCTACTACGATACGGATCGGTCACGCACACCACGAGTCAGCTGGCCCTATGACGAAAGCCGCGATGTTTCCTTACCGCGGCTGGAGAATGGCGCGGGCTACCCCACCTGCAAGCAGTGGTGGAGTGATAGCGGTGTTGGCTTGCGCGAGCGCTTGATCCAGCAGGTCGATCCCTCGCTGCTGACTCAGCTGAAAGGTTGGTTGACTGGTCGTTCGAGCAACGAGATCGAGGATGCCACCCTGCGCGAGCTGGTCAGCCCGCGCCAGCAATCGATGTCCATGTCACCCGGAGCGGTGTACCAGGACTATGGCTCCAGCGCCCGCGGCGGCTCGATCAATCAGGGGCTCAATAACCTCGCCACCAACACCGGGTTGGCCCTCGGTTCCTTCAGCAACTTCCCGGCGATGAATGCGCTACGAGCTGCCCTGCCCATGGTGCAGGCCTTCCTGATCATGGGCGTCATCATCAGCTTGCCGCTGATTCTGTTGGTCAGTACCTATCAGCTGAAGACCGTCATGACCGTGACGTTCGCGCTGTTCACCTTACACATGCTGAGCTTCTGGTGGGAACTGGCTCGTTGGGTAGACTCCCGCATGCTCGATACCTTGTACAACCAGGTTTCGGCGTCCAATCAAGTGCTGTTATCGCTGCCCACATCCGGGTTTATGGATGGGACTGTCACCGCGCAGGTGATCGAGTATGTGATGGGGGCGATGTTCTTGGTGCTGCCTGGACTGTTTTTGGTCGCGATGAGCTGGGCTGGCTACTCAATCGGCAACAGCCTTGAGGGGATGTTAGGTGGTGCAAGCAAAGCCGCGCATGGTGCTGCGGGCAAAGGAACGGATCAGTTGATGGGTGCTACGAAGAAGCTTACCTGACGTCATCAGATGATTTGAAATGACCTATGTAATGGCCATTGTCATCGTAGTTGCCAAGATAGGAGTTAGCCCCAAGGTAGTCAGGACCTGGATTGTCCTCTTCAAAATCCGTGTCGATGACAGCCTTGGACTGCAGAAGGGCAATCACAGCGATCACCAGCACAACAGAAGCGACCAGCCAGAAACCGACAAAGAGCAGCCCTCCGATCATTGCCAGTTTGGCAATCAGAAAGCTCCCGCGAACAAGTAATTTACCTGCGGGCATTCCTGCCGTCACCGCACGCTCAGCCCCGCGGGACTCAAACGCTTTCAACTTGCGATACCCGCGCTTTATCGACATGCCACAGGTATATGCCCAGCGGTGGGCACGTGAATTCTGAACAGGGTTCTGAGTCGGCATGGTCTCGCCCTCTTCTGAGCGTTTTCATGGTTGAGACAGGAGTAACAGCCTACTACTGAAAACGGTCCGTGCCTGACCGTTTATCAGTTTGCCCAGCCGAAAAATCTTCACTGGAAGACAGAAGACAAGCCCCGTGAAACAGCGTCTCTACAGTCATTGACCCATACAAATCGTCCGGCTAAATACAAGGTACGGATCGCTGTTCTCGACAGCACCCCGCCCAGGTAGCCAGAACCTTCAAGGCTACGTCACTTCGATGATGGCTCTCCCCAAGTGCGATTAGCGTTCGGTAGCTCGCACGGTGACCGTTTCTACGGTGATGAACGCCTACTGCTCTCCTGAGCGCCTTTCGAGCTCTGCTCGTCAGGAAAACCCTCTTGATTTTCTTCAACCCACTGCGGGGAAATCTTTTCCCACACGGGACAGGTTTCTTCGCGTTTTCAACGGAGACATACCATGCCCGACTCACTTACACCGGAAACACTGAACACCCTTCGGTTGCCCATCGTGTTCACACCTGGCGCATGGCAACGCGCAGTACAGCTCGAGCGTTCAGATCACGCTGGGAAGCTGCAGATCGATCGGTTGAGCCACGTATTGCGCGCAGCCTTCGAAGCCCACCTGGCCTATCCACAAAAGCCCTATGTGCTGTTCGAGGTAGTCCACATTGAACCAACCGATCACTTCGATCACGACCCGTTGCTGCAATTGAGTCTCAGCCTACTCCAAGAACCGGGTCAGCCTGGCGCCTTACTGATAGCGCTTGCAGGAGAACACCAGCGCTAAGCGCAATTGGCGGCGCCCACCTCCACATTCGGACGGCATGCAAGACCTGCATCAATCCAGCCCATCACCCACTGGGGAACCCTCCCCCGGCGGGCAAGGCGTTCCTTCGTTTTTCTTTCGAGGAAATTGCCATGCGCGATATCTACCAAGACGTAACTGACAAGATCGTTACCGCGCTAGACCAAGGCGTTGCTCCCTGGATCAAACCCTGGTCCTCAAGTGGCTCAGCTTACATCGGTCATCAACCCTACCCCATCAATGCCATCACGCGACGTCCGTATTCGGGCATCAATTTACCGCTGCTCTGGGCCGAGGCCAGGTTGCAGGGGTTCACTCAAGATCGTTGGCTGACCTTCAACCAAGCCAAAAAGGCCGGTGGGCACATCCGTAAGGGTGAGCACAGCACTCTGGCTGTGCTCTACAAGCCGATGGAGCGCGAGGAACAGACCGAGTCAGGCCAACCCGTACTCGATGAAAACGGTCAGCCCAAGGTCGCTCACTTCGGCATTCTCAGGACGCATTTTCTGTTCAACATCGAGCAAACGGAGGGGCTCGAGATGTTCAATCAAACCCTGCTCGAAACGGAACCGACCGAGCCCTTCCAGGCCAATAGCGTTGCGGAAAATATGCTGTTAAGTTCAGGTGCACGCATCGTTCATCGGCCTGCCGACGAAGCCTTTTACCACCCGATCAGGGATCTCATCCAACTGCCGACAAAAGCGCAGTTTCACGATGAAGGTGGGTACTACGCCACCGCACTGCACGAGCTGACGCACTGGACCGGGCATCACGCTCGGTTGCCGCGCGAAGGGGTGACGTCAGCCTGTCCGTTCGGCTCGCCAGGCTATGCCTTTGAGGAGTTGATCGCCGAGATGGGCGCTGCGTTTTTATGTGCTTACGCCGGCATTCAGGGAGAGCTGAGGCACGAGGGCTATATCGATTCCTGGCTCGGCCTGCTCAAGGCTGACAAACGTGCGATCTTTCGTGCCAGTGGCCAGGCCCGAAGCGCCTCGGAGTATGTACTCAACCTGGAGCAGCAACTGAAGCAAGCGGTCTTGGATGACTCGCCTTGCATGAACGATGGAGCTTAATCGATATCTCACTGTTGCAAACGCGTCACAAGGCCCAACGCGAGTTGGGCCCTTTTTTATGCTCAGAAGAAAGGCTCCATGCCGCGGGACCCTGACGCAAAGAACAAGAGAGGCGCGCACACCATCAGCCTGTCATTCCGCATCCAGGTTCTGCGCCAGAAAATCCACCAGCTCGAGGGGACTCCGGCTGTCGATCACCTTGTAGATCAGATCGCGTTTACTGCGCGGTAACTTCTTGACCACGCTCTTCGCCGAGGCCCTGACGGCTTCGTCGGTCCCATGGATACGTGCCGCGAGCAGCAGCACGAGCGTGGCATCAGTGAGATTCATGGCAAGACCTAAAAAATATGCACCGCAGTGTACCGATTCTTTTCTTTTCCGTACTAGCCCCAAAAAATGATGCCTAGGAGAATCCATATTCCGATTGCCGCACAAAGGGACACGAGCCAAAAGGACGGGTAAGGGTTGGAAGGGAATGGGCACTCAAGGGTAAGAGCGCTATCCGAAAAGGCTAAAAGGCCACTGACCCAGCCACTTCCCGGAGGTCACGATGCTCAGTCTGTTTCGCCACAAAAGGCAGAAGCCCCCTCCGCCACCGAAACTGAGCGCCACCGAAGGTTACCTGCCCATCGAGTCGGCCCACAGCTTGTTAGCCACGGAGCACCGCCGCCAGTTGCTCGATCGCATCTGGCAGTACACCGCCCTCTCCCACGCGCAGTTCATCCAGCTTTATTTAAATCCGATTCATCGCTACGCCGAGCAGGTCCAGCAACTTCCGGCCAGCGAGACGCACCACCATGCGTATCTCGGTGGCATGCTTGACCATGGCCTGGAGCTGGTCGCTTGCAGTTTGAAACTGCGTCAGTCGTATCTACTTCCCACCGGCGCCGCGCCCGAAGACCAAGCCGCCCAGACCGATGCCTGGTCGGCTGGCATCGCCTATGGCGCCCTGCTGCATGACATCGGCAAGATCGCCGTGGACCTGCTGGTCGAACGCCAGGATGGCCGTGTTTGGCATCCTTGGCAGGGCTCCCTGGATCAGCCCTACCGTTTTCGTTACATCAAGGGTCGTGACTACCACCTGCACGGCGCCGCCGCAGGCTTGCTCTACACCCAAATTCTCGACCGCCCAATCCTCGATTGGCTCAGTGGATTTCCGCCACTGTGGGCCAGTCTGCTGTATGTCCTGGCGGGCCAATATGAACGTGCCGGCGTGCTCGGTGAGTTAGTGATGCAGGCCGACCGTGTTTCCACCGCACAGAACATCGGTGGTAACCCGAGCAAGGCGTTGCAAGCACCGATTCATTCGCTGCAACATCACTTGATCAGCGGACTGCGTCACCTGGTTCAGCACGAGCTGAAACTCAACCAGCCGGGTGCCGCGGGATGGCTGACCCAGGACGCCCTATGGCTGGTCAGCAAAACGGTCACGGATAAGCTGCGAGCCTATCTGCTGTCGCAATCGATTGAGGGCATTCCCTCATCCAACATCGCGGTGTTCGATGAACTCCAGTCGCACGGGCTAGTCGAGTCGACCCCCGAAGGCAAAGCCATCTGGACCGCGCTCGTCGCACTGGGCAACTGGCAGCAGAACTTTACATTTCTGCGCATTCAACCAACGTTGATTTGGGGAAGCGAAGAACGGCCAGAAGCTTTCAGCGGAACAGTGAGCGTTGCAACCAATGACCACCAACCTGACGGTCCGCCATCCCCCTCACCGCCCACGGCAGTCAATACACGATCAACTCGAAGCCAATCGCAACCTGATTCACTAGTCATGGAAGATGACGACTATTTAGGAACGTTGCTGGACATGTTCGAAATAACAGAACCCGAAACCAATCGTTCACCTTTAGAAAGTGCTCACGAAATCTCAGATCCTGCTTCGGATAACTCTGGCCAGGTTTTCCTGAGTTGGGTCAAGGAAGGTATCCAAAGTCACAAGCTGATCATCAACGACAGCAAGGCCAAGGTGCACACGGTGAGTGGCCGCGTATTTCTGGTCACTCCTGGCATTTTTCAGCGGTATGTTCAGGAGTTTCCGGGTATATCAATGGGTGCCTATTACGAAGGTGAAGAATGGCGATGGGTGCAGAAACAGTTCGAGAGGCTGAAGACCCACAAAAAGCGCGACGATGGTTTGAATATCTGGCTCTGTCAGGTCGAAGGCCCCAGGAAGAAGGCAAAACTCAAAGGCTATCTTCTACAAAACCCAGCACTATTTTTCGAAGCTGGGTCCATGCCTGCCGATAACCCCTTTCTTAAACTCGAAAAATAGTAAATTTCCATGGCAGGCTAATGGATCCATACGACGTTCTGTATCGCGAGTACTCGCCAGCATTCATCCTCTGCGCTCATTCCTTTCTAGATCAATAACCGTCTTTGCGGACTCATATTTTTCAACTCGATGCTTTAGCCACAACTACACCTGCTTTCGAACTATCACATCCCCCAAGTCGTCGAGCACAGTAACCGCTCACGCCCCAGGCTGAAGCGAATCGACACTGCGGCCATCCACCTCGACCACTTGTCCAACCCGGAGAGAGGCTGTGATGAGCCTCCGCAATCGCGCTCCCTCTTCAGGGGCAGGTAGGAACGGCTCAATCACCACCTCGGGTCGCCTAGCGCTAGAGAGCGTTACGCGATGGGTAGCTGGAGAAAGGCTGCTAACGGTAAAGAGCGGAAATTCAGTAGGCGCGGCTCCGTGTCTGCCTTGCTGCGATATCTGACACACAGGCAGTCGTGGTCTGACAGCCGTTCTCAGCAATTTTCCGTCGTACGTGAATGGTTGCTTTCGGTTAGTCTTGTCGACCAGGAGCAGGGGAACAAGATGCAATAGGACGCCTGCATTCGATTGCCTTCAGGGAGTCAACTGCAGCATGCACATCACTTTTGGCCTTTTCTTGGACTCCCGTCAGGGTTCGTCCCCGACGAACTTCTTCAACACCCCGATAGTCGGCCGCCTCGGATTCCTGTCCCTGCTGGAGACCTACCTTGGTCTAAGCGCGCCAGAAGCGTCCAAGGCCAGACGCGTGGCCATCTACTCTGGCCTGCTGCGTGTCCATGACAACAACTCGCGCTTCTACAGTGAGTCCCTGAAGGCCGACAGTATCGGTACGGCCGCGCGCCTCCTGGCCTGGCGTGACGAGTGGCGGCTTGGCGGTTGGGACGGCAGCGCGAATCCAGAGCATCCTTCGCGAATCCAGGAGCTTGCTGCCATTGAAAAGGCAGCTCTCGAAACGCTGCCGCCCGGAGAGGCCGAGCGCTTGCACCTGGTGATGCAGGCTCTGAGTGCGTCCGGCCCCGGCCCCATCAAGTCAGTTCACCTGGTTGACCCGCCCGAGGACTTCCCGCTTCTCTGGCGGCAGGTGCTCGAGCGCCTGCCAGCGGTCGAAGTCCGACTTCCCGAGCCACAGGGAGCAGGCCAACTCCGTGCGTTGCAAGAGCAAGCCCTAACCGTTCTGGCTGGAGGCTCCGCGGGCAATCTGACCGTGCAGACCGACGGGAGTGTCTTGCTAGTGCACGCTCTCGCGGCCACGACCGCCGAACACTGGTTGAGCGCACAACACTCGCACCAGCCCGGCGACCGGCTGATCCTGGCTGAGGAGGCCGGCGACTCGCTAGATGTGTCGCTGTCCGCGACCGGCGGGGTCAACTGCGGGTTCGAACGCCCTAGTCAGCTCCGCCCAGCCCTACAGGCACTAATCCTTGCCTTGGAAATGTGCTGGGAACCAATAGACATGAACCGACTGCTGGATTTCCTGACGCACCCAGTTGGCCCATTCAGTCGTCCTGCGAGAGGCAGGCTCGCTCGTGCTGTCGCCAAGCAGCCTGGAATTGGGAGCGAAGCCTGGACGGCGGCTAAGGCCAAGATCGCAGCGGGTGACGATGCCCAGGAAGTAGCAGATGAAATTACCTTCTGGCTGGAGTCAGGGCGCTGGTCACGCACCGATGGAGTGCCGGTCGATGCACTGATTGCTCGCGTCGCCCGGATGAAGGAGGCTATGCGGCTTCGCCTCTCAGGTGAATCCGCTGATGCGGCGAGCTTTACGGCGGCGCATAGCCAATGTGCGGCCGTCCATGAAGCATTGATCGAGCTGGCTCGGCAAGGGTTGGCCACGGTGCTGCCTCGGCAAGTCGAGCAGTTGGTCGCCCACGCCGCGCCCGCCGGGGCAACCAACCCCGCTGCGGTTTCCCATGTCGGTTGCATGCGCTCGACCAGCACGGCAGCCGCGTGCATCGAAGCAGCTGATGAAGTGATCTGGTGGATGCCATCTACGCCTGCCCTGCCCTCGCCTCTGCCTTGGTCTCCTGCCGAGGTGAACGCTCTGACTCAATTAGGTGTGCAGCTGCGAGACCCGGCGCGTGAGCTTGTATCGTTAGCACTGAAGTGGCTGCGGCCACTACTTGCTGCGAGAAAAAGATTCATCATCGTCTGCCCTCCCCCCGGTACAGAAGTACATCCGATTCGCCAGCTTCTTAAGAAGCTCGTACCGGATATCGAGTCCGCTTCGCTTGACCTGGACATTGCACTCGACTCCACACTTCTCGGGGTAACCGCTGAGGTGCTTGCACCTCAGCCGCTGCCCGCTACTCCAAGACACATCCAACTCCCTCATCCCGTGCAGCTCGGCGACGCTTTACAGTCGTTCACTACGCTCAACGAACTCTTCAATGACGCAGCCCTATTCGTTCTGAAACGAGTGGCGAAGCTGGATCCGACCTCCGTCCTAGCGGTGGATGAGGACAACCGCCTGCTGGGTATCCTCGCTCATCGGGTGCTCGAGATACTCTTCGCGCACAACGATGCCTTGAGTTTGTCAAACTCCGATGCCGTTGCGTGGTTCCGCGCCGAAGCAGACTCGCTCTTGCTGACTGAAGGCGCTGTACTACTCATGCAGGGTACAGGGGTAACGCAGCAGCACTTCCGGAAGGTTTGCGAACTAGCCATTTGCAGTCTCCTCGATCACCTCAGGCTCGTGGGCGCCGTTCAGGTTCAGACGGAGGTGGAGTTCAGAGGAACCTTGGGAGCAGTCCCGCTGATCGGCAAAATTGACCTCTTGGTCACGCTTGGTGACAAGCGAACTGTCGCCGTGGACATAAAGTGGAGAGGCGATACCTACTACGCCGGGCTGCTTCGCTCTGGCGAGCACCTACAGTTGGCGCTCTACTCCAGCCTTATAGAGCAAACAAGCGGTATCGCACCCGCCGCGCTTGGCTATTTCATCCTGGAAAGTGGCGGGCTGTACATCACCGCTGCCGACATCTTCCCAAAAGCGCAAGTCAGAAGACCGCCGGACGGCGTAACCGTCTCCAATCTACTGGACCGCGCGCGCGCTACCTGGAAGTGGCGCAAGCAGCAGCTGGACGCCGGGACCATCGAAGTCGTTCCGGAAGATCCGAACGACGAGTACCAGGGCCCTGAGGGAACCTTTCCGGTCAACGGTCCAAGCAAATGGGACCGAGACCACCTTATCTTGCTGGGAGACTGGAAGTGATGAACAACATCGAATTCATCAGCGCCGGCGCCGGCAGTGGCAAGACCTACAAGCTGACCGAAACTCTCGCACAAGCCCTCGAATCTGGCACGGCACGGCCTCACGCCATCTTGGCCACGACCTTCACGGTGAAGGCTGCTACCGAGCTGCGCGAACGCGCCCGCTCCTGGCTTCTTGAAAAGGGCCGTATCGACCTCGCCACCGCCATAGGCCAAGCCCGCTTGGGCACCGTCAACAGTGTCTGCGGTCAGATGCTCAAGCGGTTCTGCTTCGAGTTGGGTCTGTCTCCCGACCAGACTGTCCTGGGTGAAGGTCAATCCAAGAGACTGCTCAAAGCCACGCTGGCCGAGTCGATGGATGCCGACGCACAAGCGGAACTAGTTTGGCTCACAGAGCGGTTCGGCATCGAACAGGCGGACTGGTCCAAGACTGTTGAGGCTGTCGTCAAGGCCGCGCTCGATAACGACATTGAGCCAGGGGCGCTTCGCGTGATGGGTACTCAGAACGCGGACGCTATGCTCGCGAACTGGCCTGTTCCAACTGCGGGGCTGGACCCGACCATGGCATTGGCGACCGCGCTGGCCAAGGCGCACCAGGAGGTAACCGCCTACGTAGAACAACAGCAGGCTGTCGGCACCAAAGTTGCAGACAACCTCTTAAAAGGCCTCGACGGGCTGCAAAAACTGGATCGCCTCTTCCGTGAAGGACGCTGGTGTTGGCCCGACTGGATAGGCGCAGCCGGGTTTGACGCCGGCGCTAAGGTCAGGGATATCGTGGCACCAGTCAAGTCCGCAGCTCAGGCCCACGAGTCTCACCCGGCCTTTCATGCCGAGGTCCGTCGGTACCTTGACAAGGTGTTCAAGCTGGCCGCCGATGTTCTCGACGCCTACGAGCAGGCCAAGAAGGCGCTGGGTGCAGTCGACTTCAGCGACCAAGAGGTGTTGCTGCTACGTGCATTGAGGACAAAGCCAGCCGTCCGTGAAGTGTTGGCGGCAGAACTGGATCTCATCATGGTCGATGAGTTCCAGGACACCAGCCCTCTCCAACTGGCGCTTTTCGTCGAGCTGGCCAAGCTGGCTAAGAAGTCGGTGTGGGTCGGTGACCCCAAGCAGGCTATCTACGGCTTCCGCGGAACTGACTCAAGCCTCATTTCCGGCGTTCTCAGCGCCATCAAGGGCTGGGGCGGAGTCATAGGGAAGGCTCTGGACACCTCCAGGCGCTCCACCGAAAGCCAGGTCTTGCTCACTAATAGTGTATTCAACTCTGCGTTCGAGCCCGACCTGACGCCTGAGCAGGTTAGGTTGCAGCCTCTGCGGAAGGACATCCCGGACCAGCCCGCGCTGTTGAACTGGAACTTCGAGAGCAGCCGAAACGACTCGGACTACCTAGGCCTTGGCCAGGCCATCCGCGAGCTGCTCGAGTCCGGGGTTAAGGTCGAAGACAAGGACACCAAGGAGCTCCGTCCGATTCAGGCCGGCGATGTCGGAGTGCTGTGTCGCTACAACGACCAGGTCGAATTTGCCGTCACGTCGCTCACGCGCTGGGGCATCCCGTCAGCCAGCCCACGCTCCGGCTTGTTGGGTACTGCCGAAGCCATCTATGTCATGGCCTGTCTGAGGCGCATGAACGACCCAACCGACACCGTCGCCACGGCGCTGGTTCTAACCCTGGCCGATGGCACTCCGATCGAGACCTGGCTTGCAGACAGGCTGCAATACCTAGCCACCGATGGGGCGAGGTCACACGAGTGGCTGACGAAGGGTGACAGCGCCCATCCGCTACTGGCCCGATTGGAAGAGCTGCGTCCAACGCTAATGGCTTTGACGCCACAGGAAGTACTGCGACTTGCTACTGCCGAGTCCCAAGTAGTGCGGCTGGTCGGCCAATGGTCCACCTCCCCTCACGAGAGCCGCAATAGGCTGTCCAATGTCGAGGCACTGGTCGAGCTCGGAAAGACTTTCGAGGACGAGTGTGTCGCCGCGAAGCGACCGGCGACCGTCAGCGGCATGCTTCGTTGGCTGGACGAACTCGCCAGCGCAGAGGACGATAACCGGGCCATTTCAGAAGACAACTCGGTCTCGGTCCTCACCTATCACGGGGCCAAGGGGCTGGAGTGGCCAATCGTCGTGCTGACAAGCCTCGACGCGACAGCACGCAGTTCGCTTTGGGGCGTGCGCGCGAGAACAGTTGGGGGCTTCGATCCGCAGCAGCCGCTCGCCAACCGCTTCGTACACTGCTGGCTGAAGACCTGGGGCAAGCGGTCCCAGCCCCAAGCCGCCCTCAACGCTGAAGCCAGCTCCACTGGTCAAGTTATGCAGGCCGAGGCCCTGGCGGAGAACAAGCGCCTTCTCTATGTGGGTCTGACCCGCGCGCGTGATATGAACATCGCAGTGTCGTTCGTTCGCAAGTCAGGGGCGGGGCGCGCCTGGGTCGGCGAAATTCAAGGCGCAGCCAACCTGTTATTCGGCGATTCAGGAACCATGGCGATTCCCGACGGCCAGCAGCTCTCCAGACTATCGAGATCGTGGAACAAGGATGACTGCTCAACGGAGCCACCTGCCAAAGCCTCCGAGGCCTGCCGCTGGTTCACAGCTCGTCCGCGCGTGCAGGCCGAGCCGTTGTGGCATCGACCGAGTTCTGCCTCGGGAGGCACGTTCCAGGTAGTCGAGACTGACGCGGTAGGAGTCCGGCTGAGCTTGGCGGGCAAGCCCGACATGGCATCGCTGGGCACGGCGCTCCACCTGTGCATCGCTCGCGCCGGCGTGCTTGGCGGGATTTCAGCCCCTGAAGTCGAACGAATCCTGATGACCTGGGCCGTGGCTCATTCTGTGGATAAGGAAGCCGTTTGCGCCCAGGCCAGAGCGTTCCAAGCTTGGGTAGCCAAGCGCTGGCCTGGCTGCCCCGTTTACGTCGAAGTGCCCATCGAAGCGAATGGCCCTAACGGCACTCGTATCCGGGGCCGCATCGACTTGCTGGTTGAACTGCCAGATGGTTGGATTCTCATGGACCACAAGTCGAACCCCGGTGGCTCAGCCAGAGACGAGGACCTGGTGGCTGAGCACGGCCCCCAGCTCGAGTCCTATGGTCATGCCCTTCTCAACGCAACCAGCAAGCCCGTGAGCGAGCGATGGCTCTACATGCCGGTCGCTGCACGAGCAGTCCGCCTGTCCTGACGTTCCCAGAAGCGCACCGGACTTAGTTCAATATAAACACGAGGAAAAGCAGAGATGGATGTGAAGTTCCTGTCGGCTTCGCAGACGCAGTCGACACTCATAGCGCTGGTCGAGAACTGCGAGTCGATGCAATGGGCAGTAGCCTGGGCGACCGAGAACGCGGTCTTCGAGGCAGCGATGAAAGACAGCTCGAAGTTCGAGCACTTCGTTGTCGGCACTCATATGTTCCAGACGCAACCCGAGGTGCTTGAGCGGGCAGCAGCACTAGCGGCCGCAGCCGTCGTTCCTCCTACGGGCGACCTGTTCCACCCGAAGGTCTACCTGTTTCGTAACGGGCAACGCATAAGGTGCGTGGTCGGGAGCCCAAATCTCACGAAGGCGGCGATGAGCCGAAACGTCGAGGCGAGCGTGCTGCTTGATGGCTCGCTCGACGATGCAGCGCTGGTAGAGCTCAGTCGCTTCGTCGCAGAAGCGTGGAAGGGTGCGGAGGACATCTCTCACGAGTTCCTCTATCGGTACCGTCACCAGTACTCAGCTAAGACGGCTGCGCGACAGGAACTGATCAAGTTCGCTGACGTTCGGCTACCTTCTAAGCCGAATACCAAGCGCGCGCCACATGACATGAGCTGGGCGGACTACCTGGTGCAGGTCCGAAGCTCATCACACCCGTCTGCGCACCTGTTTAAGGAGCGCTTGGGCGTTCTGACAAAGGCTCGCGCCCTTTTCGCGACTGGCATACCCTACGCGAAGTGGAACGAGGACGACCGCAAGCTGGTCGCTGGCACTCTCGGGCGCAAGAAGTCTCAGCAGCCTGGCGTGGACTACGGGCTTTTCGGGAGCATGGGCGCAAGTGGGACGTTCTCGAACCTGGTCATCGAAGCGCCCACAGGTCTCTCCCACGCCCTCGATTTCATCCCGTTGATCGGCGCGGTCACGCAGGACGACTACGACCGCTACTGCAAAGCGTTCAGAGCAGCCTTCGATCAGGACGGGCGAGTCGGCGGACTACCGACCGCGACTAGGCTCTTGGCGATGAAGCGGCCTGACACATTCGTGTGCATCGATTCTGCCAACCGAAAGGACTTGTGCGAAAACTTCGGTGTCAGCCCGAGTACAACGAACCTGGAGAACTACTGGCAGCGCATCATTGAGCCGATGCACGGTGATCCGTGGTGGAGACATCCGCAGCCGAGCAATGCGGCTGACGCTGAAATCTGGTTGGGACGTGCAGCGCTTCTGGACGCCATCTACTACACGCCCCGTTGAGCATGCCGCTCTTCGACTTCCTGCGGACGCAGGACACGTCCATTCCCTCTTGAAACCGCCGAGGTTCACCGATGGTGAAGAAGTCGCTGACTTGGTCATCGTCAAAAAAATCTACATCCTGGCAGTGCAGGCCAAGACCCTATGCCAACGCCTCACCATAAGTGAGGACGCGTGGTTTCTTGTGAGTATTAGTCTGCCGGCTCTCACACGGTTGAAAGTCAGCTTGCAGCCTCCGCCGACGTTCAGCTGCGGAATCAGGCCGACAGCAACCAGCCTTTTCCGGTCACTACCGACAAGTCCCCTAACTCTCGCTTTGGGTCGAAAACGGGCGGTTGCGGATGGTTAAATCCACAACCCAAAGTGGACCTTCGTCAAGGGCAATTTCCCGTCAGTAGCCCTCACTGACTACCCCATCCGGACGAGGCGGTATGCTCCCAGTCTATGTGCACGACAAAGGTCACATGACCTGACTCAACTCCGTTAACCAAGGCCCATACGCTAGGTGTAGTGTAGGTAGTAGATCCGGTCGCATCAGTACGTCACACCCCTCTACGCAGTACGAGTCCTCAACTGAAATCTGATCGCTCCGCACTCGCCACGTACGTTGAACCACCGCAAGGTTTCCGGCGGTATCCACCCATCTCATAGAGCCTGCGTATCCGCAATGTCGCAGATCAGCGAGCATTTGAACACTTGCCGGAGGGACCAGTAATGAAGTCCTTCCCAACCAGTCATTAATCGGGACCCGGCTTACTAACCAAAGACTACGCTCGTCCATTAGCTCATCTGGACTGCCCGCACTGATCAACCAGTCCTCAACATACCCTTCGTTGAAAGGGCACGCATCGGGGGGGATATCTTAATCAGGATGCACTGCGACAATCCCGCTCATACGAATAATCATTCGCTGCCGACCCGATTCTGTACGCGAGCTTTGAGGATGCTCCTCCTCATAAAAGCCAAGTCTAATCCAGCCACTGTATTCAGGATCATCGGCAGCGACTGTGACGACCGGGTTAAGACCATTGCGTGCGCTGGCTTCCCATTTAGGGCGCGGCGTCCTGCTGGCGACAGCCATCAAGTGCGCCGGAATATTTGGCAGGATGTTGCAGAGCATCTCCTCGACCAACTCTGATTCGAAGCCTTCGGGCAGCCCTACAGGATGTGGAAGGCTAACGAGCATGGAGTCAAGAATGGATAGATAGAGCTCCATTTGCCATAGCAAGACTTGGGCTGAAAGACGGGCATTGCCATCACGACCGACACTGAGCTCCCATCGCCGGCGACCTGGAATAGAATCACGCCACACGATGTTATTCAGACGTCCCTCGATGATGTACGGGAGGTCAGGCCAGAACTGCGCCAGAAATTCCATCACTTCAAGCTGCTCAAGTGCCGCGATCATCCGTAACTGTTGACGAACGATCGGTGTGGACGACATCGTCGGATCAGTTCGGTCTGCAACTGTCACATCTATCCTGGCAAGAAGTAGTTGCGCCATGCTCGCCACTGCCCATGAGTCGGACTCGGCACACAGCGTAAGCTCGGGTGTGACATCGGCAATCAGGTGTGAAAGATCGACTGGAGACTCAAGCAACACGCGAAGCACTAGATGCAGCGAGGACACTGAAGTATCAGCCAGTAGCCAGTGGCTCAAAGGACGCGCGAATAAATGAGTACGATCACGCAGCAGACGTGCTATGGCACTCAAGACCAGCCCTTTGCGTGGCAAGACCGGATTGCCCAGGCGATTCAGGAGCAGGCTGATCAAGGCCTCTTCCACTGACCAGTCGCAGCCCCCCGGCTCAAGATCTTCAAACCCAAGGTAGCGTCCCGGCAGCGGCAAACGAAGCTCCATCACATCCAATGCCTCCGCCCATGCCTGTGTTGCGATGCCTGGAGCCTCCCATTCGGCAAGCTGCTCAACCAGACGTTGCGTCACACCATGAACATTGCCAGACCTCAGCTTACGGGCCGTCTCGTCTGCTAGCACCTGCCGGGCTTGAGCAGGATCAAGCTCAAGCGCTCTGCCTACCGAAGCTGCGTGCTTACGGCCGCCGACGTTATGCCAGCCACCGCCGCCTTTTGCACAGCTATACGCAAGCACGTAGGTGATGGCGGCCAGTTGTACATGACCGGCGTTATCAAGCGCGGCAGCCAGGCCTTTGATGGCCTGATAACGATCCCGAAACCAGTAATCCGTATCGTGCACATAAAAGTGGATCAGTCGTTGGGCTGCTAATTCATCGCCTGCATCGACCATTTCGCTGATGATGTAAGCCAGAGGTAGTGTCACTACCCCGTCGATCTCGGAATCCGAGATTTTCGCTTCACCTAGCCTGCGAAGCGTAGACAGCACATCCGTATAGGTACGCGTTTGAGGAAAGGCGGGGCGAAGCTCCTCACCTGTGGTGTCGTTTTCACGGGATCTGCTTTCACTGCGTACTATCTGCGTGGGATGACGGTAATCACGCAGGGCTGCTGGAGTTGTAAGCGCATGCTCTGATGCAAATGTAAGAAGTCGCTCAACGGCATCGATCCGATACCCCGTAGCGTCATCTAACACTTCTGCACATAGTTGTGTGAATCGATCCTGGACGTAGGACAGGTTGCTCGGGATAAGCCGTTCGAGCGGTCTGAGCCGATCCATGACAAGCTTACTGCCGGCACCATCGTTTGAACCCCAAACCCCATCGAGCAAGAGCGGATCTGCCGTTTCGGCAACCTTCGTCAATGCGCTCGTCAGCGCGGCGAGCGTGACCCAGGACTCACCCCCACGCTCACGTGCCAACGTCGACGCTAAAAGCCGAACACCGCGAACCGGGTCAACAGCCATGAGTGCACTGAACCAGGCATTCGGCGCATGCCTTGTCTCTCTGCCGTCGGTATGGTTCCTCACTGCCCGCACGAGCGGCTGTAACTTGATCAAGCCATCATTTAGCCTTAATCGAAGGCAGCACAGCCTGAGGAAGCTAGGGCGTTAAGCCCTAGCAGATCTCACTTTTTCTTTTTTGCAGGTTTCTCTGCCTTGTCTGATTTCTTCGCCTTTTCTGGCTTACTATCAGCTTTCTTTACAGATTTCTTCGGTTCGGAGTCTTTTTTCTTGTCTTTCTTTTCGGAAGACTGAATCGCCCCTAGTTTCGTAGACACCTCCAAGCCTTAAAATGAGGCCCATTAGGAGGTGCCATGAGCAACCAGCGATATCCCGAAGAATTCAAAATCCAGGCGGTCAAACAAGTGACCGAAAAGAA
>NZ_JAEKCY010000024.1:0-83092 GCF_016405475.1 Pseudomonas sp. MF6767
ACTCAGCAGTGAAACGATGCATCGCCGATGGTAGTGTGGGGTTTCCCCATGTGAGAGTAGGTCATCGTCAAGATTAAATTCCGAAACCCCAATTGCGAAAGCAGTTGGGGTTTTGTTTTGGGCGCTCGAAAATTCCGGCGCTTTCAGCAACATTAAATAAGCTGCCGTTGAGGGAATTCGATACAAAGTGTTTCTGCATTTTTGCTATGGTGCAGCACATTTTCACAAGGATTGATCTTTATCCGCAGGATGCGGCGTCGACCTTTTCCAACGAGATGCTGTAGAAATGCCTGAACCAATACCTATCAAAGATCACGAAAAAGAAAACCGTTTGGTCAACAAACGTTTGTTTGCCTGCGCATTGCTGGTAATTGGGATCACGTGCGCCTTGGTGGGGCGTATGTATTTTTTGCAAGTCGTGCAGTACGACTACCACTCAACAATTTCGGAAAACAACCGGGTCCACGTACTGCCCATCACACCGACTCGCGGCTTGATCTATGACCGTAATGGTGTAGTCCTGGCCGACAACCGCCCGAGTTACAACTTGACCATCACCCGTGAGCGCACAGCCGACCTCAAGGGTGAACTGGACGAAATCGTCAATCTGCTGCATCTGCCAGCCGAAGACCGTGCGGTGTTTGATAAGGCGCTCAAGCAGGCCCGCCACCCGTTTGTTCCCGTCACGTTGTTCTACGAGTTGACCGAAGAGCAGATCGCCGTTTTGGCCGTCAACGAGTTCCGTCTACCTGGGGTGGACGTGGAACCACAATTCGTTCGCCACTACCCCCTGGGCGCGCACTTTGCCCATTCCATTGGCTACGTCGGTCGTATTAACGAAAAGGAATCCAAGACCCTTGATTCGGTGGAGTACCGCGGTACCCAATCTATCGGCAAAACCGGAATCGAGCGTTTTTACGAGTCTGAACTGCATGGCCATGTCGGTTATGAAGAGGTAGAGACCAACGCACAGGGCCGTGTGCTGCGCGTGCTCAAGCACACCGATCCGATCCCTGGCAAAAACATCGTCCTGAGCCTTGACGTCAAGCTACAGGAAGCTGCCGAAGAGGCCTTGGGTGACCGTCGTGGTTCGGTGGTCGCCCTGGACCCGCAGACCGGTGAAGTACTGGCTATGGTCAGTAAACCGAGTTTCGATCCGAACCTGTTTGTCACAGGCATTAGCTTCAAGGAGTACGCTGCGCTACACGACTCCATTGACCGACCGCTGTTCAACCGCGTGTTACGCGGGCTTTATGCGCCGGGCTCAACCATCAAGCCGGAAGTGGCCATCGCCGGTCTCGACAGTGGCGTTGTTACTCCACAAACCCGAGTGTTCGACCCGGGTTACTATCAGTTGCCAGACTTTGACCATAAATACCGAAACTGGAACCACAGTGGTGACGGCTGGGTGGACATGGATGCGGCCATCATGCGTTCCAACGACACTTACTTCTACGATCTGGCCCATAAACTCGGGATCGATCGCCTGCACGACTATCTGGCCGAGTTCGGCCTGGGTCAGAAAGTGTCCCTGGATATGTTCGAAGAGTCTGCCGGCTTAATGCCATCCCAGGCCTGGAAGCGTGCAACCCGACGCCAGCCGTGGTTCCCAGGCGAAACCGTGATCCTCGGCATTGGTCAAGGCTACATGCAAGTAACACCTCTGCAATTGGCCCAGGCCACTGCATTGATCGCCAACAAAGGCGTATGGAACCGACCGCACCTGGCCAAGACAATCAATGGTGTGCCACCGGTGGATGAGCACCCAATGCCCAACGTGATCCTCAAGGACCCGCGTGACTGGGAACAGGTCAACCATGGCATGCAATTGGTGATGCACGATCCCCGCGGTATCGCCCGAGCGGCAGCGCAAGGCGCGCAATACCGCATCGCCGGCAAGAGTGGTACCGCCCAGGTGGTGGCGATCAAGCAGGGTGAGCGCTACAACCGTAACAAGACGTTGGAGCGGCATCGCGATAACGCCTTGTTCGTCGGTTTCGCGCCGGCCGAACATCCGAAAATCGTGATTTCAGTCATGATCGAAAACGGTGAGGCCGGCGGCCGTGTAGCCGGGCCTGTGGTGCGACAGATCATGGATGCCTGGCTGCTCGACCAGGAAGGCCATCTCAAGCCGCAATATGCAGCGCCGGCCAAGGCGCCCGGCGATCCAAGGGTTTGACTCAAACCTCCCACTCATCCCAGCGTGCTACGCCGTCATAGGCCAGCCACGGTACTTCATGGGCCGTCCAGATATGCGAGGTGGGCCTGACGCCCGGATCATCATCCAGCGTCGCCACCCGCACGATCACGTGAGGCTGATGCCCACGTTCAGCGATCAGATGTGAGCCGCAGCGCGAGCAGAAATGTCTGAATTTGCCCGGTGAAGATTCAAATGACGACAGCAGCTCTTCACCCTGCGTCCAGCGAAAATGCTCACGCATCACCCCGGCCGTGGCAACAAATGCTGCCGCGTGTGCCTTGCGGCAGCTTTCGCAGTGGCAGTGGCTGATGGGCATGTCCAGGCTGTCCACTTGGTAGCGCACGCCTTTGCACAAGCAACTTCCATTCAGTGGGTCAGTCATAACCTATGGCCAGGCAAGGAGGGGGTCATC
The DNA here is from genome assembly GCF_016405475.1 of Pseudomonas sp. MF6767. Lineage (NCBI taxonomy): Bacteria > Pseudomonadati > Pseudomonadota > Gammaproteobacteria > Pseudomonadales > Pseudomonadaceae > Pseudomonas > Pseudomonas sp. MF6767. Next base: position 2,613 of record NZ_JAEKCY010000024.1, read on the forward strand.
ATCATCGCGCACAACGCAAGGTTGCGCATTGATTGATGTCGCCTACTGTTCAATGAAGGAGGTGACTTATGCACGTATTAGATCGCATCGAACGTAAAGTCCTGCTCAATGCGTCACGTAAACAGGTCTGGGAGGCTCTCACGCAGGCCGAGCAATTTGGACACTGGTTCGGTATCGCGCTTAAGGGTAAAACTTTTGTGGCTGGGGAAACCATCGAAGCGCCGATTACCTATCCAGGTTATGAACATGTCGTATGGAAGGCCCGGATCGAACGTATCCTGCCCCAAACGCTGTTTTCCTTCTGGTGGCATCCTTTTGCAGTGGAAGAGGGCGTCGACTACGACAAAGAGGAGCCGACGCTGGTGGAGTTCACGATTGAAGATCGCGCTCCAGGCATTCTGTTGCGGGTCGTTGAGTCCGGTTTTGACAAGGTGCCCGAAGCGCGGCGTCAGAAAGCCTTCAAAATGAACTCCCGTGGCTGGGATGAGCAAATGGGCAATATCGAAAATTATCTGAGCAAGCCCCCAACAAAGTGATGGCGCACACCGGAGGGCAGTCTTCACTCCCCTAGGCAGACAGGCCGCTGACGGGCTCACAAAGCACGTTCAGCTCGATGCCTTTTCTTGATTTGCTGGCCTTCATGCACATAGCGGTCGGTGGTGGCGTTTGCACGGATGCCGAGTAGAATCACGCCCTGAAAGCGATTCCTGAGGTGCGGTACGGTGGATCTACAGCAGGGTTTTGTCCTGACCCGGCATTGGCGCGATACCCCGGCGGGTACGGAGGTCAGCTTCTGGCTAGCCACCGACCAAGGGCCAAGGTGCATTCGCCTACCCGTGCAGACCTCGGTGGTTTTCATCCCAGAGGCCCATCGCAAGCCACTCGATTGGCTGCTCAAGGGGGAGCGCGATCTCGAGTTGCGCCCCTTGCAGCTATGCGACTTTCATCACCGCCCGGTTCTGGGCCTCTACGCCCGCCAGCACCGCCAGTTGATGGACATCGAGAAGCGCCTGCGCGCTGCCGGGGTCGATGTCTACGAAGGTGACGTGCGCCCTCCGGAGCGCTACATGATGGAGCGTTTTATCACCGCTCCTGTCTGGTTCGGTGGCACCGCTGATGCAAGCGGCACCTTGCTCGACGCGCAAATGAAGCCCGCCCCCGACTACCGTCCTCCCTTGAAGCTGGTGTCCCTGGACATCGAGACCACCGCCCAGGGCGATCTCTACTCCATCGCTCTTGAAGGCTGTGGCGAACGCCAGGTGTACATGCTCGGCCCGCCGAACAAAACCGAAGCCGTGGATTTCAAGCTCGACTATTGCGACACCCGCGCTCAACTGATCGAACACCTCAACCAATGGCTGGCCACTTTTGACCCCGACGCGATCATCGGCTGGAACGTGGTGCAGTTCGACCTGCGCGTACTCCACGAACACGCCCAACGCCTGAACGTGCCGCTGTTGCTGGGACGTGGCGGGGAATCAATGGCCTGGCGCGAACACGGTAGCCGCAATCACTACTTTGCGGCGGCGGCAGGAAGACTGATCATCGACGGTATCGAAGCGCTGCGTTCGGCCACTTGGAGTTTTGAATCCTTTAGCCTGGAAAACGTTGCACAAACCCTGCTCGGCGAAGGCAAGGACATCTCCACGCCGTACCAGCGCATGGACGAAATCAACCGCATGTTTGCCGAGGACAAGCCTGCCCTCGCGCGCTACAACCTCAAGGACTGCGAACTGGTCACGCGGATTTTCGAGAAGACCGAGCTGCTCAAGTTCCTGCTGGAACGTGCCAGCGTCACCGGGTTGCCGGCCGACCGTAACGGCGGCTCCGTGGCCGCCTTCACCCACCTGTACATGCCGTTGATGCACCGCCAGGGTTTTGTAGCACCGAACCTGGGCGACAAACCGCCCCAAGCCAGCCCCGGCGGTTTTGTCATGGACTCGCGTCCAGGCCTCTATGAGTCGGTGCTGGTGCTGGACTACAAAAGCCTTTACCCGTCGATCATCCGCAGCTTCCTCATCGACCCGGTGGGCTTGATCGAAGGCCTCAAGCATCCCGACGACAGCGATTCGGTGGAAGGCTTTCGCGGAGCGCGCTTCTCCCGCACCCGGCATTGCCTGCCGTCCATCGTCACGCGGGTGTCCGAAGGCCGCGAAGAGGCCAAGCGCGAGCGCAATGCGCCGTTGTCCCAGGCACTGAAGATCATCATGAACGCCTTTTACGGTGTGCTCGGCTCCAGCGGCTGCCGGTTCTTCGACACCCGGCTGGCGTCCTCGATTACCCTGCGTGGGCATCAGATCATGCGCCAGACCCGCGCCCTGGTTGAGGCCCAAGGGTACGAGGTGATTTACGGCGACACCGACTCCACCTTCGTCTGGCTGGGCAGCGCGCACTCTGCGCAGGACGCCAATCGCATCGGCCTGGCGCTGGTGCAGCACGTCAACGACTGGTGGCGCGCGCACCTGAGCAACGAGTACGGCCTGCAAAGCGCCCTGGAACTGCAATACGAAACCCACTTCAGTCGCTTCCTGATGCCGACCATTCGTGGCGCCGAGGAGGGCAGCAAAAAGCGCTATGCCGGCCTGGTCGTGCGCGAAGATGGCAGCGAAGAAATGGTCTACAAAGGCCTGGAAACCGTGCGCAGCGACTGGTCGCCCCTGGCCCGGCAATTCCAGCAGGAACTCTACCAACGCATCTTCCATCGCCAACCCCATCAAGACTACATACGCGACTATGTGCGGCGTACCTTGAGCGGCGAATTCGATGAGTTTTTGATCTACCGCAAACGCCTGCGCCGGCCCTTGCACGACTACGAACGCAACGTCCCGCCCCACGTACGCGCCGCGCGCCTGGCAGACGAGTACAACGATCGCCTGGGCCGCCCGCGTCAGTACCAGCGGGGTGGCTGGATCAGCTACGTGATCAGTGTCAACGGCCCGGAACCGCTGGAAGTGCGGCGGGCACCCATCGACTACGACCACTACGTCACGCGCCAATTGCAGCCCGTGGCTGACGCAATCCTGCCGTTCGTGAATGACGATTTCGGTACCCTGGTAGGCGGGCAGATGGGGCTATTCTAGGTACCCGACCACAGGCTCGATATTGCCCATCGCTCAGGAGGAAACGCCCATGTACACCCTTTATGGCACCGACGAATCCGGCTCCTGCATGATCGAAATTGCCCTGCAACGCTGCGCAGTGCCGTGGCATCGCGTGCAGGCCAGTTCCTGGCAGGACGGCGAGGGTAGCGACGCGCTTGCACGAATCAATCCACTCAAGCAGATCCCCACCCTGGTCACTCCAAATGGCCAGGTACTGACCGAAAGCGCCGCGATCCTGATCCACCTGGGCCTGGAGTATCCCAAGGCCGAGTTGCTGGCTGGCGATCGTGCGCAGATCCTGCGTGGCTTGCTGTATATCGCCGCCAACTGCTATTCGGCGATCGGTATCATCGATTACCCGCAACGCTGGTTGGGCAATGCCGATGAGGCGCAGCAAGCGCAACTGGTCAGCGGCACACGGCGCTACCTGCACCAGGCTTGGGTCGTGTTTGCCGATCAGTTTGCCGGCCAGCTGTTTACCCCGAGCAACGCGCCGAATGCACTGGGCATCATGGCGGCAGCGGTGTCGCGTTGGGACGACGCGCGCGAGGTGCTCGGCAACCTGGCGCCGGGCTTTGCGCAGAGCCTGGAGCGGGTAGACGCTGACCCTGTCGTGGCCCCCGTTTTTGCCCGGCATTGGCCGCAGTGGAAGGTCTCGTAACCGGAAGAAACAATGACCAGGCCACTGTCCAAGCCCTTGCGTAGCGGGCTTCCTGACCTACGCTTCTCAAAGTGGTGTAGGAATCATCCTTGAATTTGGCTGTCGCAGACATGAAACTCAAGAACCCTGCATGGAATTCAAAGGAGGTGCGCATGCTCATCCGGTCGCTGACCCTGGCTACCTTGATGGCTTTTACGGGGCCTTTGTTGGCCGCTGATGATAATCCGCTCAAGCAGGAATTGGGCAAGACGCGCCCCCTGGTGGTCGTGGAGCTTGATGCTGGAAACCCGACACTGGCAACGCTGAAGAAACAACTGGAAGAGGCTGCCACCAAGCAGGCCTTCGAAGAGCGCAGCATGGTGTTCTACACCGTGAAGTTCGGCAGCATTGGTGCCGAAGGGGAGAAGTTCGCCAAGGATCCCAAAGACAGCAAAAAGCTCACGCCGCCTGAAACCAACGCACTGATCCGTGCCCTCAAGCTCGGCGTCGGCAGCGGCACCAAAGTGATTCTGGTCGGCAAGGACGGCGAGAAGAAACTCGAAAAAACCGTGCCGCCGGACAGCCTCGACCTGAAGGAATTCTTCAGCGCCATCGACCAGATGCCGATGGCAGAAAAAGAAGCAGCTGCCGTGGCAGAACCTGAGCCTGCCGCGCCTGCTGCGCCGGCCAAGGGGGCCAAACCTGGCAAACCCGTCAGCAAGTCGGCGCCTCAGCAACTTGATGATTGAACTACATGGCCCATGTGGGAGCTGGCTTGTTGTGGCAAGCAAGCCCGCTTCCTCATTAGTCCTGTAGTGCTTTTACGGTTTAGGCGCTTTGCGCACCGGAAACGGAAAATAGAAAAACCGCAAGAACGCCACCCGCTTGATCACTTCCCCTATCAGCAACGGCACCAACAGTGCCACCACCAAACCTACACATGCCGCCATGAACGGATGCAGGCCCAGGCGCTCCATCAGGTCAAACGTCTTGTGCTGGATTTCGCCATGGAAGATCAACAGAATCAGGGTGGACTGGCCGATATAGGTCATCACTCGGGTGAGCAGCGCCGACACCATCAACACCCGTGCCAGCGCCCAGCAAATGTACACGCCGATCACTGCCAGCAGGCTGGTCCACAGCCAGTGGTCGTAGCGTCGCTGGGCCAAGTCCATGGTGTCGTGGCTGTAAATGAACACGGCGGCGAACAGCACCACCGAGATCAACAGGGTCAGCAACGAACCTTCATGCCGGCGCAGCCAATCGCGCAGCAGGTAGCCATAGATGAAGTAGGTGCTGCTGATCAGCGTGACGTCGAGGCTGAAGGGCAGGCCGGGCAACATCCAGGTGTGGTCACCGACGCTCACCGGTATCTGCCAGAACCATTGCAGCGTCCAGATGCCTAGCAACAGTTGCACGCCGATCAGCATGCAGGCGACCACCAGGGGCAGCTTCAAGCGCTGGATCAGCCGCAGCATCAGCCAGCTGAATAGAATCGCCACCCAGAAGTGCGGCAAGAACCACAGCGCTTGCCATGGGATAGTGTCCACCGAGGCATACAGCACGCCGCCTATATCCGGCAGCAGCGGTTGCCCCCGCAGTACGTCACGTACGATCACGTACAGCAGCATGGTGAAAAAAAACGGCTTGAGCAGGCCATCGGCCTTGCGCACCGCCATCTCCACGAACGGTTGCTCGGGCCTGAAGAACACCCCTGACAGGAAAAAGAACAACGGCAGCACGAACGACGCCAGGATCGGGTACATCAAGTCCAGCGAGGTGGCGACGAACCAACTGTGACCATACACAATAATCAGGATACCAATGCCCTTGGCGATATCCATTTGAATCCAGCGATGTTTCATCTAAGTCTTCCCGAACGATCATTCACGCCTTGCGCCACGGCCTAAGCCACAGCCCCATGCCCAGCAACACCAAAGCACCTGCCAGGGTACTCAACCCCAATTGCAGCCATACGTCTTGCAACCCAAACAACACCAGCGCCGCCAGCCCCAGCATCAACGTGCCGAGCAGCCAGTGCCGCGCCCAAGGCAGTGCCGTGAGCAGCCCCTGGCGCTGCATCAGCAGCAGTGCGGTGCAGATCACCCCAGCCAACGCCGCCAACGGAATACCGGCCAGGCCAAATGCAAACGGCAGTGCGCAGAGCAACAGCACGTTGACCAGGCTGCCCAATAATTCACAACGCAGCGGCTGGCGCGTATCGCCCGCGGCATACGCATAGCGCGCCAGCAGGGCGTTCCATGCGCCAAACACCAAGGGCACGGCAAACCATGCCAGTAACAGTGGCAGAGGCGAATCAACCGATTGCTTGGGCAGCAGCAACGCCACCAGACTGGGCGCCGCCGCCACCAGGCCGACGCCGGCCGGCAGCGTCAGCACACTGGCGGTTTCCAGGCCGCGCTTGAGCAGGGCCAGGCGTTCATCGCCCTGGCGGCGGCTCATCATGCCCAGCAGCACCTGGTTGAGGCTCATCAGCGCAATCAGCGGCAGGTTCATCAGCTTGCGGGCCAGGTTGACCCAGGTCACCGCGCCTTCCCCCAGCAGCGACGCCACCAGGCGTTCTATCAAAGCCAAGCCCTGGCTGGCGCCGTTGCTCAGTAACAGCGGGCCTATACGCTGGCCCAACTCCCGCAGGGGGGCAACCGCCAGCTGCATGCGCCACGGCCGCCAGCCCTGACGCCAAATCGACGGCAACAACGCCAAAGGCATCAACAGGCTACCGGCGAGACAGGCCAAGGCGAGGCTATGGGGTTGACTGGCCGTGCCGGCCAACGCGAGATAGGCCACCGGCGGCAGGTTGAACAACAACGAGCCAAGCCCTGCCAGCACAAAACGCTCGCTGGCCTGCAAGGGAATACTGAACAGTGCATGCAGCATCAAGCCTGGCACGCACCAGGCCACGACCTGCAAATTGCTGGCGGCCAGGGCGGTGGCACTGGTCGCCAGCCCTGGGCCCAGTACCTGCACCAGCCAGGGGGCTGACAGCATCAGCAGCAGACTGACCAGCAGGGCAACCAACAGCAATGCCGGGAACAACACGGCCAGCCAATCGAGGCGCTCGCTGTCCTTGCGCTGCAAGTAGAGCGGCAACGCGGCGGCGCTCAACACGCCACCGGCCAGCGACATTCGCAGCGCCTCGGGCAAGAACAGCGCGATCAAGAACGCATCACTGCGCTCCCCCGCGCTCCAGGCCGCCACCAGTAACCATTCGCGTGCGAACCCCAGGCACAGGCCGAGCAGGGTCGCCAGGGTCAGCCATACTGCAGAACCGAGCATCAGGGGCGTGCGCCATCAAGCAGCGGCTTGCGAAAAACCACAGTCTTGACCTGTGGCAGGCGCGCTGGGAACAAGCGCCGTGCTTCCAGCACATTGATCCCAACCATCAGCCAGAACAGCGCGACCATCACGACGGCAAAACTGAAGTAGTGGTCAAATAACCCACTGACCAGCGCCGACAGAATTCCTGCCGTGCTGCCCAGCCACAGGGCATTGTCCTTGGTCAGGCGGATCGGGCCTTTTTCCGGCCTGGCTTCACGCCACCAACGCACCGTAACGGCTATAAAGAGCAGCATGCCGACGATGCCGGTCTTGTAGATAAAGTTCAGCCACAGGTTGGAGATCCCCAGCAAGTGTGTGCCCGGTACCGGAGGGTCAACCTTGAAGCCAATGCCGAACGGATACGCCACCATGGCCTGGGGGAACATGCGGTATTCATCAAAACGAACTTCGGTGCTGGCGTTGCTCGACGAAAAGATCGTCGCCAAGCGTTCCTGCAGCGGTGGATAGGCCATTACCAAGGCCACGGTCAACGCCGCGCCGATCATCAACAAGCGTCCGGTGTAAGGCACGCGACGGGTGGCCATCCACATCAGTACCAGCGCCAGGCTGACCATCGCGCCACGGCTGCTGGCCAACAGCAACGCCGCCGCTCCCAGGCACGCCACGCCAAGGCCCAGCGCACGTTTGAAGCCTTGTTCGGTCATGCCGTAACAGAACGCCAGGGGCAGCAACAGCGCCATGATCCCGCCGATGGCGTTCGGGTGCATCCACGGTGAACCCATACGCGACGACATGGCTTCCAGGCCGAATTTCAACATGTCGAAGTTGCCGTAGTTGAGAAGGGCGAGAATCGGCGCAATCCCTGCCCCGGAGCGCGTGCGCACGAACACGGCGATCGACATCACCAGCATCGCCAGAGTGCCCAGCAGTAAGGCGATCACCAGGCTTTCGCGGCGTTTATAGTCCACCAGCAGCTTGGCGGCCAGGAACACCCCAGACAGGTTCAACAACCAGCGCAGCCAGTTGGCTACGCCGCTGCTTTCGGCGTGGATGCTCACCTGGCCAACGATAAACGGGAACACGCTGAACAGCATCAGCCACAGCAGCATCTGGTCGGTGGGCCGGCGTGCCAGGCGCGGTGCATCGGGCAGGCGTGACAGGAAGCTGTGCCACAGCACGGCGCCCCAGGTCAGCGCCAGGATGGCTTCGCTTACCGTGCTGCGGATGCCCAGGTTGAGGGTGGAGTAGGGCATGAAGGTCGCGACCAGGGCAAACAGCAACAAGCCCCAGAAGGGAAAGCGCAGGATGGTCACGGCTGCCGCAACACCCATCACAGCGAGAAAGGCCTTGGCCGGTGACAGCGCCAGGGCGGCTGCACCAAACAGCACGCCGAAGAGGATGGCGACGAGGCTTGCCAGGGAGAGTCTCATTTCAGTTCCTCGATCAGTTCGGCCAGGCGCCGACGATAGGCGTTTGGGTTGTAGCGTTCGGCCCATTGCTTGCGTTGTTCTGCAGAAGACTCGTCGCTGCGCTCGCCCAGGCTCAGCATCAGTTGCACCAACGCCGGACCATCGGTCGGGGAAAACCGCGGCGCCGACGGCGGGGTGATTTCATCCAGCGAGGTACCGCTGGCCACGGCCACAGGTGTGCCGACGCTCAGCGCTTCAATCACCGGTAAACCAAACCCTTCCGCGTAGGAGGGCTGCCACACACGGGACGCCTGGCGGTACAACGCCTGCAGTTGGGCATCGGTGACACCACTGAGTGCGCGAATTCCCGGTAGCCCGCGCAGTGCTTCGGGCAAATGCTCAAGGCTGCCCACCAGCATCAATTCCGGTACAGCGGGTGATTGCTGCCGCGCCTGCTGCCAGGCCTTCACCAGAAAGGGTACGTTCTTGCGCAACTCGCGAGTACCCACCAGTAGCCAGAAGGCTTCGGGTAAGTGGAGATCGGACAGGTCTGCTGCCGGCTCATTGAACCCATCCACCTGATTGGGCAGCACACGCACCTTGCCCGCCGCCTGGGGAAACAGGCGTACGGTTTCATCGGCACTGTATTGCGAGGGTGTCCACACGCGGTCGGCGCTGCGCACCGCATAGGCAATCGACAGCCGGTCGCTGGTCTTGTAGACCAGGGCCTTGAGGCGATTGGCGTGGTAGTTGTCCAAAGTGATCTGGAACAGGTCGTGCAGCAGTACCACAGTGCGCAGCCCCTTGGGCTTGGGTGGTAATGGCAAGCCCATATTGAAGGTGCTGATGTACAGGTCAATCTGTTGTTCGCGCAGGGCCCGGGGTAAAAAGCCGGCTTCGAAACGCAGGCGATTCTGTGGCTGATGCATCGCCGTCTTCGCGCAACCCCAGGTCGGGCAGTGGGCCTGCAAGCGTGTCTGGTCGCCCAGCGGGGCCACGGTAAACCGTTCCAATTCGATACCCGGCAAGGCACGCAAGGCGCTTTCCAGGGCATACACCTGGCGGCTGATACCCGATTGCGGCGAGGTGCCGACGGTGCGGTAATCCAGGCCTACACGCATACAGGCTCCTTTTGAGTGAGCGGCGACAGGCTGGCGTACACCTGCTCCAATTGGCTGGCGGCCACGCTCCAGTCATGGGCGCGCCGCACATAGGCGCGCCCGGCTTCGCCCATGGGCGCTGCGGCCGCGGGGAATTGCAGCAGGCGTACTACAGCATTCGCCAGGTCAGCGGCGGTTTGCCCTGCGAGGTAGTCCAAGCCGTCGACCAGGTCCAGGCCCGACACGCCCTGCTCGGTGCTGGCCAGGGGCAGGCCGGCCGCCAGCGCTTCCAGCACTTTGAGCTTGGAGCCGCCGCCATGGCGCAACGGTGCCAGGAACACTGAACAACTCGATTGCAGGCTCAGCAGGTTCGGCACGAAGCCTTGCCACTCAATGCGGGGGTCCTGCCAGCGCTCGCGCCAGCCGTCGGGCATGCCGAAACCGCACACGCTCATGCGCGCATCCGGGCAGTGCTCCCAGACTTTGGGCAGGATTTCATCCAGGGCCCACTCGATCGCGTCCACATTGGGCGCGTACTCATAGTTTCCGAGAAACAGTACACGGCGTGTCGATGGATCTGGGTGTGCAGCGGCAAAGTGGTCGCAGTCCACGCCATTGACCACCACCGGCACCGGTTTGCCGGCGATGCCTTGCATCACCTGTGCATCGCTGTCGGTTACTGCTACCACCTGGGTAGCCTGGCGCATTACCCGGCGTTCCCAGCGCATATAGCGCCATTGATCGTAGCGAATGAACGGCAGCGCCCAGCCCGGCAGGCGGTCATAGGTGGCCGCGCCCAAGGCCGATTCCACGTTGTGTTCGGTGAGCACGAAGGGCTGGGACTTGCGCACCAGGGCGTCTTCATACGGCTGGAAGCTGTAGCTGTGTTCTATTTGCACCACATCCCAGTGCTCATTGAGCAGTTGGTTGAATCGGTCCTGCAACGCCCCCGACAGCCCATTCACGCTGGCCAGCAAGGGGTAGGGTGCAAAGAGTCCGGCCACCAGGGTCTTCACGCTGCGCAGTGGGCGGCGGGGCAAGATGATCAATTGCTCGAGAAAGGCTTCCAGTACCTGGCGATCGGTCAGCGATACCGGGTGTTTGTCATGCAGGAGCAAGGTGATCCGATGCCCCCGGGCCGCCAGGCTGCGCAGCAGGTGGAACTGACGCGTCTTGCCGCCGCTGGTGGCGGGCCAGGGTGAGTAGGGCAGGATCCATAAAATGCGCATGACGGGTTTCAATCCCATAACAGAATTTGCAGGTTCGGCTTGACCGCAACGGTCAAGCCGTTGGTGCCGCTCACTGGGGTTTGCGTGCCGCGCAGCGGGTCATACAGGGTGGCGTTGGCGAGGTCCGGCAGGTGCGCATTACCGCCTTTTGCCGACCAGAAGAACCACAGCTTGCGACCATCGGCGCGGGTCCATCCGATGCTGAACAGGCCCTCGGGCAGTTGATCGGCGGCGGGTGGGTCGCCAGGCGTCAATTGCGGTCCGCTGACGTCGAGAAAATGCTTCAGTGCGGTATAGACCGGTTTTGGCTTGGCATCGAGGTCGAGCAAGCCGTAGGCACGGTCGCGCACGCTGGCGCGCTGGTCGAGGTCGCTCAAGGTGAACAGGAAGATCTTGTCGAAATCCATCGCGCTCATCAGGGCCAGGCGGCGGAGCACATAGTCGGCCTGGCCTTGCAGGGTAATGATGTCCTGGACTTCCTTGGGCCCCGTGTACGCTGACCAGCCCCATTCGGTGCTCCACAGCGTCTTGACGCCATTGCTGCGCAGTTTTTGGTTGAGCGCAGTTGTCTTGGCGACGAAGTCCAGGTTGGCGGGGTCGTTTCCTTCGGGCAACTGGGTGTAAGGGTGATAGGACATCACGGTGTTCAGGCTGGGCACGCCGAGGGCATCGAAGGCGTCGAGCATGGTCTGGCCGTTGGGCATCTCGCTGAAAAACGCCAGGCCAGCCGCCACCACTGGTTTATTCGGGTTGACCGCACGCAGGGCCGCTGCGCTGCTTTTCAGCAGGGCGGCGTAGCCGGCCGGGTCGGCCACGGGGCGCCAGAAGCCGAGCAGATTCGGTTCATTCCACACCTGCCAGGCATCAACGCTGGGATAACGTTGGGCCAACAGCGCCATGCGGATCGCGAACACATTCGGGTCCTTGGGCGGGTACTGGTCCTGATACGGCGCACCCACGGGCGCGGTGGTGATGAAGGGCGCCGAACCCACCAGGTAGAAGACCGACTTGAGCTGGTTGTCCTGCAACTTGGCCACCAGTTCGTCCAGCGTGGCCACCTGGTACTGATCAGCCACCGGCTCCAACCGATCCCAATGCAGGTCCAGGCGTACCCACTGCAAGCCCAGGTCCTTGAGACGGTCGATCTGCATCTGGTAACGCTGGGGGCTGAACCACAGGAACTGCGCGTTCACTCCCAGGAAATCCTTCCACACCAGCACCTTGTTGCCCTTGAGCACATGGCTCTCGGCATCGGCCGGACGCCCCCAGATAAAGACGGTAACGCCCATGACCGCCACCAGTGCAAGCGTGGCCAAGTACGTACGTTTACGCACCATAAGGGGCCCCCGCAATCGCTTGCTCAAAAAGCTGCTTGAACTGCCGTGCGGTCAGCGGCCACAGGCGTTGGCCGCCAATGTGCGCGGCGCGTTCGGCCCAGTCCCTGGCCAGCGTCGGGGTCTGCGCCAGACGCAGTAGTTGCGCGCTCAACGCGGCGACGTCGCCTTGGGGATAGATTGCGCCGTTCCCGCTGGCAACCTCTTCGGCAAATGCCCGTGCATCCGAAGTAATCGCCCCGCGCCCGCACGCGGCGGCCCAGGACAACGCGCCGCTGGTGCCGCGCTGGCGACCCAGCAGGCCAAGTTTTTTCGATTCGCGATACGGCAGCACCATCACGTGGTGCGCCTGTATCGTCTGCGCAATCTCGCTGGCCGGCAGGTTCAGCCGCCAGTCGATGGAGCCAGACAGGCCAAGGTCGGCTATCTGGCGGTTCAATTGTTCAAGGTAATTGCCGCCCGCCCCAAACGCCATTTCGGCGGCAGTGCCACCGGCCAGGGTCAGGCGCACACGGTCACGCAATTGGGGGGCTTGCTGGAAGACTGCGGCCAGGGCCTGTAACAGGTCTTCAATGCCTTTGCCCCGGTAGATAAAGCCGAAATAAAGCAGGTGCAGCGTATCCAGGGGCGGCAGCGCCACCGCCGCAATCGCCAGGTTGGCATGGTTGATCACCGCCACTTTGCCCGCAGGCAATTGCATGCGTTGGCTGAGGCAATCGGCGCCCAGGCGGGTGAGGGTGATCAGTCTTGTGAGGCCGCGGGCCACCTGCCGCTCTTCACGCAGGGTCAGCGGGTCTGCCAGCACCACCGCCGCTTGCGGCAACGGGCTGGGCAAGCGCTCCAGCAGGTTGAGCGGGAAGGGCAGTTGCTCGCGCCGCCATACCATGCGCTCGGGGTCATGCACGGTGGCCGTCAGCGGCAGGTTGGGATAGGCCTTGCGCAACTCGCGCAACGCCAGAAACTCCCCCAGCCGGCCGCCGCCCAGCTCGGCGTGGACCAGGTCCACGCTCTGCCAGTCGAATGCACCGATGGCCTGTTTGATCGCGATGCTGGTGCCCTCGACGCCGCTCAACGGTGTCGCCACCGTCACGCCCAGCTGCTCCAGTGCCGTCTTGAAATGGTTCGCGTAGTCGGCGATCCCATTTTTTTCCGGCGGCAAAGGCGCGAGCAGGGCGATGCGCATCAGAACGCCCCCCGATATTTGGCGATGGTCTGCAGCACCTTGGCCGGCACTTCGAATTTACGCCGGTTGATGATGATGCCGTCCACTTTGCCGAATGCGGTATTGAGGATCGACAGCGCATGCTCCACCACCGGGACCGTGCTTTTCTGCGCCTCCACCACCAGGGCGATCAGGTCGGCGCGACGCAGATTGACGAAGGCATCGCGGTTGTCCAGCAGCGCCGAGGCATCCAGCAGTACCACTTCGCCCGGCGCCGCCGGGGCCGCACCGCCGACACGCACAGTAATGCCGTTTTCCTGAAGCAACTGGCGCAACTGTTCCACTACGAACGTCACCCCTTCACCATGGCGCGCGGAGGTCAACCCGAGGGTCAGGCCGCGTTCAGTGATACGGTCCAACTGCAGCAGACCGTAGAGCCGGTAGATGCTCGCGTTGAATGCGTTGGTGCCTTGTGCGGTACTGGTATCCAGTTCTGGCAGGGTGGTCCACAGCGGCAGGCCGAACTTGCGTTCCACCAAGCCACCGTCATGGATGCGCTGGTCGAGCAGGTAGCACAGGTAGATCACCAGCAAGCCGACCACGATGGAAAACGGGATCGCCAACAACAGCATCAACAGGGTTTTAGGGAAGATTCGGCCAGGGTTCAGGGTGGCCTCCTCGATCACCGCGATATTGCTGATCTGGCTGTTATCCAGCTCACGGTCGATGCGCGATTTTTCCAGGTTATCGACATACAGCGCATAGTTACGCTCGGTGGCACTCAGTTCACGGGACAGGCGCGCCAGCTCCGGTTCAATCTCCAGGGCTTCCTTGCGTTGCGCCTCGAGGTTCACCAGTTGTTTCTGCTGTTGCACCAGTTGTGTACGCAGTGCCGAGTTGTTGCTGGACTCATCGAGCAGCACGCGCTGCAAGTGGATCTCCAGGGTGTTCGGCGCACGGTTTTCCGAGCTTTGCACGGTGTTGCTTTCATTCGCGACCTGGGCCTGCATGGCGCGGATCGACGCATCCAGGGCTTTGACCGGCGGCGCATTGTCGGTGTAGGTGCGCATCATGTCGGCCTTTTCCAGCAACTTCTGGTTGAGCAGGCGACGCAAGTCCTGCTGCTGCGGGTTCAGCGCAATCTGGCGTACCGTGGTCACTTCCTTGGGTTGGGTCTTGAGCTGAGTGCGGGTGCTCTCCAGGGCGCTGTCGGACGAGGCAATCAAGCGCGTGGTATTGAAGGTTTCGCCACGCAGCACGTTGATGCGCTCGGACAAATCCTCCAGGCGATCGGTGATGCTTGCCGCGCCGATCTGGTTCAAGTGGGCAAGAATCTGCTCCTTGTAGCTCTTGATTTCGGTAGCGCTGTTGGCTACCTGGCCTTCATAGAAGGCATACAGGCTCTTGCGTCCCAGGGCCTGGGTGCGTTCGTTGATGTAGGTCTCGACCCAGCTTTTGACCACCGCCTGGGCGATTTCCGGGTCGCTCCACTTGAAGCTGATGTCCATGACGGTGGAACCGGCCGCGTGGCTGACGTCGAAGTTTTTCTCCAGGCTGGCGGCCAGGCGCTCCACGGGTGTGGTCTGTTCAATGATGCCCACGGTTTCCAGCACCACGCGCACACCGTCGAACACTGCGCCGATACCACTTTTGACGTAGTACTTGGTGCGCTTCCAGAGGCCTTCCGGTGGCGGCATTTTGTCGATGACTTCCAGGTAATGCTCGGCCACCGCCCGCACGATAGGGCGACCGGTCAGCAGGCGTTCCTCATCGACAATCGGGTCGCGTTGAGTGCTCGGCATGACCAGCGCCTGGCGGTTGCTGATCTCAATGGGCAGCGTCGAATCGCGCCCCGGCTTGACCAGCAAGCGTGCGGTGGACTCGTATTTGGCTGGTAGTAAAAAGGCCCCCAGCAGAATGATCACCAGCGCCGCGATGGCCGCCAGCTTGAACTCGTGCCGGAAGATGAAGAACAAGCGCAGAAGATCGCGAAAAGAACGGATCTCGATCATGGGATGTCGCTCCTTTAGTTACTGCCGCCGCTGGTTCGGGTGTAGTTGTAGCCAACCCCGATCGACTTGGTGAATGGGATCAACTGGTTCAAGTAGGTATCTACGCCCTGGATGCGCTCGCCCACGTTGGATTTGGGCACGAACACCACATCTCCCCGCTGCAGCGGCACTTGTTTACGCCCGTTGGGGCCGGTCTTGAGGTATTGGCTGAAGTCCAGGAAGTAAGCGCGGTAGGTGCCTTGGGTATCTTCGCGCAACAGTGCGACCATGCTGGCGTTGCCCGCCGGGTTCACCCCGCCGGCGCCGACGATGGCTTGTTCCAGGGTGTTGGCCGAGGCGATCGGCACCGTGGTCGGGTTGTTTACCGCACCGCCGACGATGATCGAGTTGCCCGGTGCCTGGTTGATGTTCACCGTCACCCGTGGCTCGCGATACACCGGCGCAAGCTTGTTGCTCAGCTCGTTCGCCACCTCGGCTGGCGTGCGACGGGCTACCTGGATCGGGCCCAAGAACGGGTAGTTGATCTTGCCATCGGTTTGCACGGTGTACAGCGTCAGCTCATAGATGGTGCTGACGTTGAACGCCGACAGCGTTGGCATCTCACCGGCATCGCGCACAATGCGCAACTGATCGCCGATGCGGATACGCTCTACCGCCGGCGGCAGCTGCGCAAGCTGGTCGAGGGCTCGCTTGCCGTCCTCGACCGTCTTGCCGTCGGGGGGGACGATACGTGCAGGGGTATTGCAGGCGGCCAGTGCCATCATGGCCAGGACGAGCATAGTTCTTTTCATCAAGGGGGACTTCCTGTAGGTCATGATGCTCACCTCCAATAACCGGGAAACATGCTGATGCGCCGCTTTAGGGCGAGGGGTAGGCGGCGTTCCAGATGGCCCAGCCGATAGCCGAGCAATTTGAACGCGCTGCGCACCAGTACTTCGGGTACGCGGTGCAATGCACCGGCTGCGCGCAACGCTGCGAGTTCAGCCTGTACATAGCGTTTACCTTCACCGCCGGCATCGCCAAAGGCTTGGCGAATCCACGGCTCGCGACCGTAGAACACGCCAATGTCGAAGTAGCGGTGAAACTCATCCATGAGTCGGTAATCGTGGGAGTGGTACACCCGCGCCGTGGCGGCGTAGCGCACCTTGTAGCCATCAAGCAGCATGCGCGCCGCGACGTAGGCATCCTCACTGCCGATCACATCGGCGGGGAAGCCACCCACGGCCTGCAGGGCGCTGCGCCGGTAGACTGAAAACGAGTCGGAGCTGAAGCAGGTTTTAATCCCCAACTGCGCAGCGTCGGCAAGGCTCTTGGTGCGGCTCTGGGCCGGGTAATTGAAGTGGCGTGACTGGGCTCCCAGCACGCCAGCGCCAGGGTGCGGCAATTGCCGGCCGTAGGCCACGCCGTTGAGTGGGTCTTGTTGCAATTCTTCGAGCAGGTTGGCGAAGGTCTCTGGGTCAGCCGGGATTGCGTCCTGAGTCATCACGATCAGTGCGTCACCGCTCGTGTGTTCACTGGCCCAGCGCCGTGTGCCACCGTGGTTGAAGTCGCGTGCGTCGATAACCTCGACCCGCGCGCCAAATTCGCGAAAGCGCGCCACGGTGTCATCGCTGGACGCGCTGTCGACTACCAGCATCTCGTCCGGTTGCAGAGTCTGCATCTGCAGCGCGGGCAGCAGTCGCGTCAAATGACTGGACGCGTTGCGGGTTGGAATGATCAGCGAGGTGCGCATGTCATTTCTTCTCTGCGGGCGCGCGCCCATAGATGTCATCGAAGCGTACGATGTCGTCCTCGCCCAGGTATTCGCCGCTCTGCACTTCGATCATCACCAGGTCGATGATGCCGGGGTTGGTCAAGCGGTGCTTGTGCCCAGCCGGGATGTAGGTCGATTCGTTGGCGTTGATCAAAAATTCGCGCTCGCCATTGGTGATCTGCGCGGCACCGCTGACCACTACCCAGTGTTCGCTGCGGTGGTGATGCATTTGCAGCGACAGCGATGCCTGGGGCTTGACCACGATGCGCTTGATCTTGAACCGGCTGCTTTCCTCCAGCACGGTGTAGGTTCCCCACGGCCGGGTGACGGTGCGGTGCAGGCTGAACGCCGGATGGTTCTGGCGCTTGAGTTCGGCGACGATGTAGCGCACGTCCTGGCTGCGGTTGGCGTCGGCGATCAGCAGGGCATCGGGGGTATCGACGATGATCAGGTCTCGCACGCCGACGGCACCGAGTACGCGTTTGGGCGAGTCGATATAGCAGTTGTGCACGTCATGCAAGATGGCTTCGCCATTGACCTGGTTGCCCTGGGCATCGCTGGGCGTGAGCTGGCGCAGGGCTTCCCAGGAACCGATGTCGCTCCAGCCGATGTCGCACGGCACCACGGCCACTTGCGTGGACTTCTCCATCAACGCCACGTCGATGGAAAGGTCTGGCGCGGTGCCGAAGGCCTCGCTGCCCAGTTCACGCTGGCGCGAGGTGCTGTTTTGCAGGTGCTGGCTCTGCTCGAGGGCTGCACGAGCGGCCCCCAGTACGTCGGGAGCATGGGTCGCCAGCTCGTCCACCAGAGTACTGGCCTTGAAGCAGAACATGCCGGCATTCCACAAGTGCTTGCCGCCGTCGAGGTAGGCTTGGGCCGTGGCCAGGTCGGGTTTTTCGACGAAACGCTTGACCCGGTTACCCAGGCTCAGGGCGTCACCTTTTTCGATGTAGCCGAAGCCTGTTTCCGGGTGATCGGGTTGAATGCCGAAGGTCACCAGGTAGCCGGCTTCGGCCAACTCGCGTGCCTGGGTCACGGCGTCGGCGAACGCGGTTTCATTCAGCACCAGATGGTCGGCTGGCATCACCAACAACTGGGCGTCGCCACCGAAATGCTCCTGCACGTGCAGTGCCGCCACCGCAATGGCCGCTGCGGTATTGCGACCGAACGGCTCCAGCAACAGGTCCAGAGGCAGCCTGGCCTGGTTGACTCCGCGGTAGTCATCCAGGGTGCGAAACAGCAAGTCGCGATTAGTGACGGTCAGCACACTTTCCACGCCGGGCAGGCGCGCGGCACGTTGAAAGGTTTTCTGCAGCAGACTCTGGCCGTCACGCATACGCATGAATGGCTTGGGCATGTTCTGCCGGGACACCGGCCACAGCCGCGTGCCTGACCCACCGGAAATAATGCAGGGGATTAATCCGTTGAGTGTATTCATCAATAGACTTCCTTGGTGGAAAGGACGGCTGGGACCGTCATGAAGACGATGTACAAATCGAACCACACGGACCATTTGGAGATGTACTCCAGGTCGTATTCGACGCGTTTCTGGATTTTGAACAGGGTGTCGGTTTCACCCCGGTAGCCGTTGATCTGCGCCCAACCGGTGATGCCGGGCTTGACCCGGTGGCGCGAGCTGTATTCGCTCACAGCCACTTCGAACGGAATACCGGCGGCTTTGGTGGCGGTGGCATGAGGGCGCGGGCCGACCATCGACATGTTGCCCTGCAGTACGTTGAACAACTGCGGCAGCTCATCGATGCTGGTCTTGCGGATGATGCGGCCAACCCGGGTAATGCGCGGGTCTTCACGAGTGGTCTGGCGTTCGGCGGTAAAGTCGCTCTGGTCGGTGTACATCGAGCGGAACTTGAACACGCGAATTTCGTTGTCGTTATAGCCGTAGCGGTTCTGGCGAAACAGCACCGGGCCCTTGGAGTCGAGCTTGATCGCAATGGCCGTGACCAGCATCACCGGTGACACCAGCACCAGGGTGATGCTCGCCAGGAGCAGGTCTTCGCAACGCTTGATAAACGGCGACCAACCGCGCAGCGGCAACTGCGAGGTATTGAACATCAGGATGCCGCCCACGTCTGTGATCCGGCTATGGCCGTAGCGCAGGGCAGCCATGTCGGGCACCAGCATCACGTTCACCGACATTTGCCGCAGGCGATTGACCAAGCCGTGAATACGTTGCTCGGCAGCCCAGGGCAGGCAGATCATCACTTGGTTGACCTGTTCGGCGCGGATCAGTTTTTCCAGGTCGCGGGTATTGCCCAACAGCGGCAGGCTGCTCAGTTCCTTGGGAATACGCTCGGTGCGGTCGTCAATAAAGCCGATAAGCCCGGAGCGAATGTCGCCGTTGCGTTGCAAGTGGTCGGCGACATGCACGGCGGTGTCAGTGAAACCCAGGATCACTGTGCGTTGCAGGTATTTGCCCTTGCGCATGAGTTTGCGGTACAGGCGTAGCATCACCAGGCGTTCGGCACAGAACATCGTCAAGCTGGCGATATACCACACCACCAGGTTGCGCGGGTTCAATTGCGGAAATACCTGCAGGATCTGGTACATGAACAACAGGATGCAGAATGCGGAGGACCAGGCCACGATATTGGTGCGCAGGCGCAAGCGATTACTGAACAGTTCCTCGGAATAAATGCCCAGGGCCTGGAACAGAATGATGGTCAATACCGCAAAAAACAGCAGCAAGCCCAGAAAGTGCGAACGCATTTCAGGGGCCATCGGGTCGAGGAAAAGCGCCAGGACCAGCGGTGGGAAAATGGCCGTCAGACCGTGGACCAGCTTGACGAAAACCACAAAAAACTCGACAAACCCTGCTCGGGTCAAAAACAAGCTGACAACTGACGACTTCTCTCGCATACAAACATCCCTCATTGCACACCAGGCGTTCTATTCGGTCGTCTGAACCAGACGGCAGCGGACTACGCTGGGTAAAACGCATCCCTTCCTTCGAATGGATCGCTCCAAATGAAAGAATTTTGCAAGGGCAGTGGCTACTACAGGAGGACTTCCTTTTCTCTTTCAGTCAATAATTTGACCTTGTTTCAGCGATGATATCATAGACACTTTAAATGTTCCTTCTTGTGTCATTTTGTTGACATTCCTTGTGCAAGAGGACCCGGTCTCGGGGTGTGATTTTGAGTGTAGGAACAAAAGTGTGAATTTTCCTGTTTGTCAGGAAACACTTTTTTGACGGGCCCCGGGGAGGCGTAGGAAAAGAGGGCGCAACGCACCAGGCGCCTGCCCTCCAGAGGATTGAGCGGGTTAAAAGGTGCCTTTCAGACTGACCGTGAAATTACGCGGTTCGCCATAAAAATTGCCCCATGAGGCTGTGCCCACGGTTTGGTAATAGTTTTTGTCGAAGAGGTTCTTGGCGTTAAGGGCGACGGTCCAGGTGTCATCTACGCGGTAGGCCAATCGTGCATCCCAAACCGTATAGCCGGCCTGTTCGAGCTTGAGGCCCTGCTGCATGCGATAGTTGCCGCTCTGGGCATTGACCCCCGTACCCACGCTCCATTTGGACAGCGCGCCATCCAGCTGGTAATCGCCCCACATGCGCAACATGTGGCGGGGTACATAGGTGTTGGACGCGCCTCCTTCGATAGCGGTATCAATGTTTTTAAGCGATTTGGTCTGAGTGTAGGTGTAGCCCCCCGAGACTTGCAGACGTTCGAGCAACTGGCCGCTGACTTCGGCTTCGACGCCCTGGGCGCGGACCTTGGCAGTGTCGGTATAGCAGTAGCCATCGGACGAAGTTGGGCAGAAACTCAGGAAGTCAGTCTCGGCGCCGTTTTTCTCTGTGGCCCGGAACAACGCTATGGAACTGTTGAGACGCCCGTCGAACCATTCGCCCTTGATACCCAGCTCGTAGTTGTCCCCCATCTTGGGCTTGAGTGCCGCGCCGTCGGCGGTGGCATAAGAGCTCTGCGGCTGGAAGATATCGGCGTAGCTGGCGTACAGGGAAAGGTGTTCGTCGAGGTCGTAGATCAGAGCGGCAAACGGCGTGACTTCACCGGATTCCTTGGTGCGCGCATCTTGCACACTCCACTCGCCCCAACCCAGGGTGTTGGACTGCCGACGGTTTTCGTACCAGCTCACACGGCTGCCCACGATGAACATCAAGGGCTCGGCCAGGCGCAGGCGCAAGGTGGCGTAAGTACCATACTGGGTAGCGGTTTCCTTGACCGTGCCACCGCGGTACATGTTTGGCCAGAAGGTGTCATTGGCTGGTTCGGGGAAGTGGTGGTCGGGCTGATAAATGCTCTGGCGCGTGGGCAGGTTCTGGATCGCGAATACGTCATCCTGGGTGCCTCGGCTGCCGTTGGCCCCAAGGATCAGTTCGTGTTCCAGGCCAAAGGCTTGGAACTTGCCATCGATGTAAGCGTCCAGGCCGAAGTCCTTGTGCTCATAGTCCATCAATGCTGCGTAGGAGTTGGCGGTGGGGGTTGGGGCGCCATAGGCGATGGTACCTTCGCTGGCGGCGTACTTGGTGTCTTGCAGGTTGCGGCTGTGCACAGCGGCGACTTTGATTTGCCAGTCGTCATTGAAGTGATGGGTGAGGTCAGCGAAGAACGTCGTGCGTCGGCTTTGCCAGTCGTTCCAGGATTGGCCCAGGCAGGTGGAACGGCTTAACCTGGCGCTCTTGCCATCGCTATAGCGCGGCAAGCCACCCCAACAGGGGCTGGCGTCGACGTCTTCGTAGCTGGCTCCCACGCCCAGGGTTGTGTCGGGGCTCAGGTCGACGTCCAGTGCGGTATAGAAGGCTTGGTCCTGGCGCTTGGAAATGTCCATGTAGGAGCCGCGATCCTGTTGGCTGAACGCCGCGCGGCCGCGCACGGTGCCGCTGTCATTGAGCGGGCCACCGGTATCGACGTCGGCGCGGTAGTTGTCCCAGGTGCCGGCGGACAGCATCAGGCTTGAGGTCGGGGTGGCCTGTGGCCGCTTGCGCACGAAGTTCACCGCACCGCTGGCCGTGCCGGCCCCCTTGAGCATGCCGGCTGCGCCTTTGAGTACTTCCACGCGATCATAGATCGCCATGTTGGCGCTGAAACTGTCCGCCTGCACATAGTCCTTGCCCATGTCCAGCGGTACGCCGTCGTACTGGTACTGGCCGAGCATCTTGAATCCACGGGAATAGAAATACTTGCCGCCCATGGGCGACTCGTAGGTGGTGATCCCTGGTGTACGTTCCATCACATCGTCAATGGTGGTGACATTCTGATCGTCCATCAATTGGCGGGTCATCACACTCACTGACTGTGGCGTTTCCCGCAGGCTGTGTTGGCCTTTGCCGATGGTGACCGCGCCGGTAGTGTAAGAACCGGTGCCTTCGGTCAGGGCCCCCAGGCGTTGGCCGGTCACCGTGGTCGCGCTCAGGTTCAGGGCACCGGTGTCGGCCATTTGTGGCAACAGCAGCCAGATATCCTTGCCTTGGCGCTGGGCTTGCAGGCCCTGGCCGCGCAGTAACTGGCCCAAGGCCTGTTCTCGATCGAAGTTGCCGCTCAGGCCTGTGCTGGTTTTACCGGCAACGCTGGTGGCATCGTAGGACAAGCTGATGCCGGCCTGACGGGCAAATTGATCCAGTGCCGAGGTAAGGGAGCCGGGGGCGATCGCCCATGCGCGAACCTGGGTATCAGCGCTAGCGGAGTCGGCCATCACGGCGAGCGGCAAGACGCCGCCGCCCAGGCAGGCGCCAAGGAGGGCGGCCTGCACCGCGTGTTTGAGAAGAGAACGTTTGGAGGGGAACGCTTGCATGACCGCGGGATGCTCCTGAAGGAAGTGGACAAACCGGCCTGTTGATCGGCCCTTCCTTACAGGTCGAATGGCAATGAGAATTCACCTCATTTATTTTCGGCCGGTCACACCCGAGCGGAGACGGTTACCCAGTAGCGGCTGCGGTAGGTCACATCGATCGCCAGCGATTGAGTGACCAACTTGAGCACTTGGTCGGTGTCCTCCAGTTGGTAAGTGCCCGACACCCGCAGCCCTGCCACGGCTTCGCTGCAACGCACCAACCCACTGCGATAGCGGCCCAGCTCGGCCAGGAAGTCGTCCAGGCGCATGTTGTGGGCGCTGATCACGCCGTCACTCCAGGCCCAGGGGTCCAGGCCGTTGTTGGGGGAAGGGCGAATGCCGCTACGGTTGAACATCACCTGTTCGCCTGGCTTGATCACCTGGCGTGCGGCGCCGTCATGGCGATCGGCAAACACCGCTACCGCACCCTGTTGCACGGCCAGCAGAGTACCTTGGAGTTCTTCGCGCACCAGCAAGCGCGTGCCGACGGCGCGCAGGTAACCGTCGCGGGTATGCACCCACAGCGGGCGGTGGTCGGCGCCGGTATTGATCAATATTTCACCCTGGCGCAGGTTCACCAGCCGTTGTTCGGCGCTGGAGGTAATGTCGACGGCACTGGCGCTGTTGAGCTGGACTTTGCTGCCATCCTCCAATGTTACCCAGCGCCGCTCGCCAGTGGCGGTGCGGTAGTCCGCCATCAAGGCGGGCAGGGGCGTGTAGTCGCGGCCCAGCCAGGCTAAACCTGCGGCGCCGGCAAACAGCCCGAGCAGTTTCAGGCTTTCACGACGGCTGATGTGCTGGCGTGCGCCGTCGAGTGCATGGCGACTGACATGCGCCGGCAAGTGGTTGAAATCGTCATTCAGGGTGGCGACCCGTTGCCAGGCCTGTTGATGCGCCTCGCTGGTGTGCAGCCACTGGTCAAAGGCCGCGGTGCTGGCGTCGTCGGCGGTGTTGTAGCGCAGCTTGATCATCCATTGGATGGCCTGGTCGACCAGGTGCGAGTCAGGAGTCGGCATAGCGCAACCGGTAACAGGCGTGCAGCGCCTTGGACAGGTCGCGTTCCACCGTGGCCTTGGACACGCCCAGGCGCAAGGCGATCTGCGGGCAGGTCAGGCCGTCCAATTGGGCCAACAGGAAAGCCTCGCGCACCCTCGGCTTGAGCTGGTCGAGCAAACGGTCAATACGCTCCAGGCTGTCGAGGATCAGCCGCTTTGTTTCTTCGCTCGGCACCTCTACTTGCGGGAAGTGCGCCAGGCTTTCCAGGTAGGCGCGTTCCAGTTCGCGGCGCCGGTATTGGTCGATCATCAAGCTGCGCGCGATGCTGCTCAGATACGCGCGCGGCTGCTGCAAAGTCTGTTGCTGACGCGCGTTGAGCAGGCGCACGAAGGTGTCCTGCGCGAGGTCAGCGGCGCGCTCATGGCAGCCCGTGCGCCGGCTCAACCAGCCTCGCAGCCATGAATGGTGGGCTTGGTATAGCTGGCCGATGGCAGCAGGGTCCAGTGGGTGATCGCTCGACATGGTCATCCTGGCGCAGCAGGCTTAATTGATAATGTTTCGCATTCTAGACGTTGGTCGTGGCATTCAGCAATCACTCGGTTCGCTGCGTGAGCAATGTATCCAGCACAATTTTTTGTAGGGCCTGCAAGCGCCGATTAATCTGTTTTTTTTCCAGCGGACGGTTCAACCATGATCAGCCTTGTCACACTCGGTGTTTTTTCCGGCGCTGTGTTGCTGTTGTTGCTGTCACCGGGGCCGAACATGGCATTTGTCATCAGTCAGGGCGTCACCCATGGCTGGCGCGGCGGCGTTGCTTCGGCCCTGGGCATTGGCGTGGCCGACCTGTTGCTGACAGCGTTGACCGCCATGGGGGTGACGGCGTTGGTCGCCAGCTGGCCGCCAGCGTTCGACCTGATCCGTTATGCGGGCGTGATCTACCTGCTGTGGCTGGCCTTCAAAACCTTGCAGAAACGCCCCGGCCTGGACACCGCTCACGTCGGCCGCGTGGCGTTGGGCCGAGTGTTTCTGCAGGCCATGCTCAACAGTTTGCTCAACCCCAAGGCGTTGTTGTTTTTCATGGTGTTCCTGCCACAGTTTGTGCGGCCCGAGGCGGGGCCCATCGCCTTGCAATTGATGGTGCTGGGCGGTGTGTTGACGTTGATCGCCAGTGTGTTTCATGTGCTGTTGGGCGTGTTTGGCGGGGCGCTCAGTCGTTTCTTCGCCAAACGCACCAAAAGCGCCTGGCTGCAGAAGTGGGGCTTGGCAGCGGTGCTGACGGCGTTGGCCGTGCGCTTGGCGGTGATGTCACGTCCTGCCTGAACACACGCGGGAAGCCAAGCAAGTTTCTTTGTGGCGGGTGCCCGACAGCCGATGCTCATCTACCTGACACCCCATAATCCAAATGTGGGAGCTGGCTTGCCTGCGAAGACGGC
The DNA here is from genome assembly GCF_016405475.1 of Pseudomonas sp. MF6767. NCBI lineage: Bacteria > Pseudomonadati > Pseudomonadota > Gammaproteobacteria > Pseudomonadales > Pseudomonadaceae > Pseudomonas > Pseudomonas sp. MF6767. Next base: position 27,893 of record NZ_JAEKCY010000024.1, read on the forward strand.
CTGCCAGCCGACGCAGTTATACCGAGTACATATCCATTCCTGCGGTAACGGCCGCTTAGGGTTCCGCTTTTACAGCGGCTCACTTTTGAAAAGCGCAAAAGTAAGCAAAACGCTCTTGCCCCACCACTCGGCACCTCGCTTAGGCTCGGTGTGCCCGAACACAGGCTTGAATCCGTGGGCCGCCGCCACGCGCCATCCATGGCGCGGGGCGGCTAACCCGGCGTCCTGCCGGGTTACCCACGAATTCTAGCCTGCGTTCGGCCAGCGTGGTTTAATGGGGCGCCTAAGATCAAGAGCAAGTTCAAGAGCGACTCGCTTCGCATCGTGATTACTGTCGGCTACAACTGGACGGCCGTTGAGCACCGAAATAATCAAAAGGAGTTTCGTACAGCGGTCTAGGACTTACCTCACGTTCAAGCGTTGAAACCGGTTCATTCCCACGGACCTTCAGTCGCTGCAAATTCAGCGACCGGACGTGAGAAATCCAACTTCAACCCAACCGCGCAGCCGCCCGCGCAACAATCTCCCCGCGCACTTTGCGTGACTCCACCGTGCGCTTGTTGGCTTCCTCCAGCACATGCCTGGGCGCCGTCTCCGGGCGGCCTGAGTCAAACGGTGGGGCCGGCGCGTATTCGATCTGCAGTTGCACCAGTTGCGCCGCCGCTTCGCTGTACAACTCCGCGGCCAAAGTCAGGGCAAAATCAATGCCGGCGGTGATCCCGCCGCCGGTAAACAGGTTGCCATCACGCACCACACGTTTCTGTACGGGGATGGCACCGAGCGGGGCGAGCAGGTGGTGGTACGCCCAATGGGTGGTGGCCTTGCGACCGCGCAGCAACCCTGCCGCGCCCAGTACCAGTGAGCCGGTGCACACCGAGGTCATGTAGCGCACTGTCTGGGCCTGGGCCTTGAGGAAGTCCAGGGTTTGCGGGTCTTCCATCAATGGGCCCACACCGGCGCCGCCGGGTACGCAAAGCACATCCAGGTTCGGGCAGTCGGCGTAGGTCATGGTCGGCGTGAACACCAGGCCAGTGCTGGAGGTGATCGGCGCGAGGTCTTTCCACACCAGGTGCAGCTTCACGTCTGGCAGCGAACCGAGGACATCATAGGGGCCGGTAAGGTCCAGTTGCTGGATGCCGGGGAACAACAGAAAGCCGATCTGCAAGGTCATGTTTCAAGCTCCGAAAAGGAATGGACGTGCTCACTGTAGAAGCCTAGGCTTTGGCGAATACGCCATTGAGCCCACTAATCTCGCCAATCATGCCTAAAATTATTCATGTACTCGCGTTTGAGAATGCCCAGGTACTCGATGTCACCGGGCCTCTACAGGTATTCGCATCGGCTAACGATTTGGCGCGCCAGCATGGTTTGCCATTGCCCTACGCGGTCAACGTCATCGCCGCTCAGGCTGAGCCGGTGATGACGTCAGCCGGCCTGGCGCTGCTGGCCGAACCGCTGCCCGCCATTGACCAGCCCTGCGACACCCTGGTGATCGCCGGTGGCTGGGGCGTGTACGGCGCTGCCGAGGACCCGGCGCTGGTGCAATGGGTGCGCGATAAATCCTTGCACACCCGGCGCATGGCTTCGGTTTGCACCGGGGCTTTTCTGCTGGCCGCCAGTGGCTTGCTCGATGGTTGTCGCGTGGCCACGCAATGGACGCGCTGTGAAGAACTGGCGCGCAAGTTCCCTGCGCTCACGGTGGAGGCCAATCCGATTTTCATCCAGCAAGGTGCGGTGTGGACGTCTGCCGGCGTGACCGCTGGGATCGACCTGTGCCTGGCCCTGGTAGAGGATGACCTGGGGCGTGCGATTGCCTTGGAGGTGGCGCGCCACTTGGTGGTGTTCCTCAAGCGCCCTGGCGGTCAGTCGCAATTCAGCGTGACGTTATCCCTGCAAAAGAGCGACAGCCGTTTTGTCGAGCTGCATGCCTGGATCGCCGATAACCTGACGATGAATCTGAGCATCGCCACCCTGGCGGCCCAGGCTGGCATGAGCGAGCGCAGCTTTGTACGCCACTATCGCACCGAGACTGGCCAAACCCCGGCGCGGGCCGTGGAACTGATTCGCGTCGAAAACGCACGCCGGCAACTGGCAGATAGCACAACCTCCATCAAGCGTATCGCCATGCAATGTGGTTTTGGCTGTGAAGAGACTTTGCGCCGCAGCTTTCTAAGGGCTTTGTCGGTGACGCCCCAGGCTTATCGAGAGCGTTTTTCACCGCTCCAGTAGTTCCAGCAAAGCTTGAAGCGTGACCTGGGGCGCTTCCTGGAAAACGTTATGACCCACGCCGGGCAACACCTGGCGGCGATAAAAACCGCTGAAGTGCTCCACGTCATCATCCTCCAGCGACGGCGGGCCCACGCCATCGTCGGCCCCGCACAGCGAAATGCTCGGTACTGATATCGGCGGTTGCGGCACCAGCGCCTGCTCGATGTATTCCAGCGCGGGATCACCCGGCGCATACATGAAGCGATGGCGATAGGAGTGAATCACCACCTCGACAAAATCCGGGTTATCAAACGACGGCGCGGTCAGGCCGTAGCGGCTTGGCCCTTCGGCCCAGGACGGTGACCACAGCGTCCAGAGCAATTGGCAGAGTTCACGCCGATTGGCCGTCAACCCGTCGACCCCGCGCTGGGTGTGAAAGTAATACTGATACCAGAGCCGGTGCTCTGTCTCAGGTGGCCTGGGCTTGAGCGACTGGCTGATGGCCTGGATGTTGTAGCCATCGCCGGTCACCAGGCCGCGCACCCGCTGCGGCCATAGCGCCGCGACAATACAGGCGGCGCGCCCACCCCAGTCAAAGCCGGCGAGTGTGGCTTGCGGGATCGACAATGCATCCATGAAGTCGAGCAGGTCCTTGGCCAGCGCCGCCTGTTGGCCGGAGCGCATCACTTGCGCGTTGATAAATCGCGTCGGGCCATAACCGCGTAAATACGGGACCAATACCCGATAACCACGTTCAGCCAGCACCGGCGCGATGTCATCGTAGCCCCGTGGGTCGTAGGGGAAGCCATGCAACAGGATCACCGGTTCGCCATCGATGGGGCCGTGGGTTTCGTACGCCACATCAAGCAGGGTTGTGCGCACATACAGCAGTGGGGCAGGGGATGTCACGGTTGCCATACGGTTTTCTCCCCGCTGAGTTTGCGGTCCAGGAACGTTGCCGCGCTGATCAATGCCAAGTGGCTCAAGGCCTGGGGCGTGTTGCCCAGGTGCCGGGCCTGGCTGTCGAACTCTTCGGCGTACAACCCCAGCGGGTTGGCGTAACGCAGCAACTGTTCGAATTCCAGATGGGCCTTTTCAACTTGCCCGGCGCGCGCCAGGCATTCGACGTACCAGAACGAACAGGCGGCAAACGCGCCTTCGACGCCTTGCAGCCCATCGATCTGGCTATCGTCATTGCGGTAGCGGTAGACCATGCCGTCGCGCACCAGGCTTTTCTGGATCGCTTCCAGTGTCGTGAGCCAGCGCGGGTCCGTGGCGGCGACAAAGCGCACCAGCGGCATCAACAGCATCGAGCCGTCGAGGGCGGTGCTGCCGATATGCTGCACAAAATGCCCGCGCTCTTCGTTCCAGAAGTTAGTCCAGATGTCGGCGTAGATCGCCTGGCGCGTCTGGTCCCAGCGTGCGAACGGGGCCGGCAGCGAACGTTTGGAGGCCAGGCGAATGGCACGGTCCAGGGCCACCCAGCACATCAGGCGTGAGTGCAGGAAATGGTGCTGCTCACCGCGCATTTCCCAGATGCCCACGTCTTTGTGGTTCCAGATCTCACACACTTGGTCGACCACTTCCACCGTGTGTTTCCAGCCTTGGTGGGAGATGGCTTCGCCGTACTTGTTGACCAGATAAACCGCGTCCATCAGTTCGCCGTAGATATCCAGCTGGACCTGGTCGAACGCTTCGTTGCCCACCCGCACCGGTTGGGCGCCGCCGTGGCCGCTCAAGTGGTCGAGGGTGGTTTCCGGCAGTTCCTGGCGACCGTCGATGCCGTACAGGATGTTGATCTTGGTCGGCTGGCCGCAGCAGTCGCTGACCCGGCCCCTGAGCCAGCGCATATAGGCGTTGGCTTCCTCGACGAAACCCAGGCGCATGAACGCATAGACGGTGAACGAGGCATCGCGGATCCAGGTATAGCGGTAGTCCCAGTTGCGTTCGCCGCCGGGCGTTTCCGGCAGCCCGAACGTGGCCGCGGCGATGATGGCGCCGTGTTTGCGCGAGGTCAGGAGTTTCAGCGCCAGGGCCGAGCGGTTGACCATCTCGCGCCAGCGCCCGCGATAGTTGGACTGGCTGATCCAACCGCGCCAGAACTTCAAGGTGCGCTCCAGGTAGAGGTCGGTACAGTCGTTGGTGACGCGCGCATCCTCCTGGCCACCGAGGACAAATTCGGCGCCTTCATCCTGGGCGAGGGTAAAGGTGGCGATGGCGGTGTTGCCTTGGAGGGTCAGCGGCTGACTGCCAATCAGGCGCAGGCCGGGCTGGCCGCTGGCGGTGAACACCACGCTGGCAGCCTCGGCCTTCGCCTCGGTGGGGGCCCGGGCATAGTCGTGGCGCACGGCGCAGCTCAGGTGGATAGTCGCCTTGCCACTGACCACCCGTACCCGCCTGATCAGCAAGGGCAGTTCATCGACGTTTTCGCTGACGGTCAGCAGGTCGGTGATCTCCACCACCGCTTCATCGCTCAGCCAGCGAGTCTGCAGCACATTGGTGTCGGGCAGGTAGATCTGCTCGCGGCGGGCGTTGGGCAGGTCCGGGGTAAGCTGGAACGTGCCGGCCTCGGGCGTGTCGAGCAGTGCGCAAAACACCGAAGGGCTGTCGAATTCCGGCCAGCAGAAGAAGTCGATGCTGCCGCGGTCGTTCACCTGTGCCGCGCTGCGCATGTCGCCGATGATCCCGTGGGCATCGATGGCGCTTTGAGGTTCGTTCTTGAAATCAACCATTGCCACGGAACTCCGGGTAGAGGCTCATACCGCCATCGATGAACAAGGTGCTGCCAACCACATAATCAGAGGCATCGCTGGCCAGCCACACCACCGCATTGGCCACGTCTTCGACGTCACCGACACGACCATAAGGAATCAATTTGAGCAGCTCTTTTTCTGCAGCGCCTTCAGTGGCTGCGCGGTTGATCGCCGTGCGAATCGCCCCAGGCGCAATGCCATTGATACGGATGCGTTGTTCGCTGACTTCCTGGGCGAGGGTGCGCATCAGCATCTCCACGCCGCCCTTGGACGCGGCGTAATTCACATGCCCGGCCCAGGGGATGACTTGATGCACCGAACTCATATGGATGATTTTGCCGGCGGCCCGTGACACACCTTCGCGAATACCCTGGCGATTGAAGATACGCACCGCCGCGCGCGCGCAGAGGAACTGCCCGGTGAGGTTGACGCCAATCACCGTGTTCCAATCCTCAAGGGTCATATCGACCAGATTGGCATCTTTTTGCAGGCCGGAGTTGGCCACCAGAATATCCAGATGGCCGAAGGCGTCGAGGGTTTGCGCGAACAGGCGTTCGACATCGGCCTCCTTGGACACATCGCCGCCAATCGCAAGCGCTCGGCCGCCGTTGGCATTGATCTGCGCGGCGAGAGCCTCAGCCGGTGCCGCCTGGGAGTTGTAGTTAAGCACCACCGCCGCGCCTGCTGCGGCCAGGGCTTTGGCCGCGCCCGCGCCAATGCCGGAACTGGCCCCGGTGACCAGGGCCACTTGTTGCTGCAAGGAAATCTGCATCGCCCACCCACCGTTTTATGAGAGTCCTTCTTGCTGACTGGCGGCGGCGAGCGGAAGTTCACCCCCTGGCGCTTACGCCCAACTCGGGCAAAGCGCGACTTTATCGTATGATGCTGAAAATAAAGGGCAATACAGGAAGCGATGGAATGCATGCGTGGGCCGTTACCCGATGGATGAAACTATTACTCAGCGGCGTAGTGGCCGCTTTATCACTGGCTCAGACAGCCTTGTGCGTCGCGGAAAACAGCAATGGTAAAACGCTGTATCTGCAGCGCTGTGCTGTGTGCCACGGGCCCGATATCAAAGGCACGGGGCCATTGGCAAAAAAAAGTAATCCGCCAACCCCCGACCTGACAACTGCCACCTTCAAGAAACGACTCCATGATTATCCGGGCGTTATCGTCTCCTCGGTCATCCTTCGCCCCAATGGCAACCTCATCCCCAAGACGCTGCAAGACAACGGCGTAAAGATCGCGCCACATGCCTGGAGCGTTAAAGACTTTCGCGATTTGCATCAATACATGAGTGAGGTCATTTCAAACAAATAGTGGGTCGGCGATGAGCAGCAATTGCCCCACTTAATAGGAAGCATTACTATTCACGCCCCGCCTCCCCAGTGCTCTCGCGATGACTCCTCAGCCGCCCCGCAGAACAGGCTTTTTCGAGCACTACGAAGAGTTGATCGGAACCTGGACGCGCCGCCTGAGAAACCGTCAGCAAGCCGAAGACCTGGCGCACGACACCTTCGTGCGGGTGCTTGAGTCCGCTGCCTGCGAGGTGGCGCAGCCACGCGCCTACCTGCATCAAACCGCGCGCAATATTGCGGTGGATGCCTACCGCCGCGAAGACCGCCGCGAGGCGTTGACGCTGCAGGCGGCTGATCACAGCACGCCTCACAGTAGCGACCCGGAGCATTACATGCACGCGATCCAGTTGGCCGACGCCATCGAGCGGGCGCTGGCCGAGTTGCCGCTCAACTGTCGCAGGATTTTCATCTGGCAAAAGATCGAAGGGCTCACCCAGCAGGAAATCGCCACACGCCTGGGGCTGTCTAAAAACATGGTGGAAAAGTATATGATCCGCACCCTGCGGCATCTGCGTGATCGTCTGGATGCGAGCGCGCCATGACCGGCTTTGAAACAGGATCTTCCACGATGGATAACCGTGTCCGTGATGAGGCCGCGCAGTGGTTTGTACGCCTGCAAGACGGCCCATTGAGCGCCCAGGAACGCCAACGTTTCGATGCCTGGCGCAGGTCGCAGCCCGCGCATCAGTACGAAATCGATGTGCTGCAAGGGCTATGGAGTGCGACGGATTTGCTGCCCAAGGCCCGCTTGCAGGCGCTGGGCGATGCGCCGACCGAGCGCCTTGGACGGCGTGCGCTGATGCGTTATGCCGTGGCCGCCAGTGTGGTCGCCATTGCAGTGGGCCTGGGTGCGTACCGCGGTCTGGGGCAGCCAAAGCCCTACAATGCCGAATTCAGCACGCGGTTAGGCGAGCATCGTCAGGTGATCTTGCCTGACGGTTCCGTGATGGACCTCAACAGCCGCAGCGTGGTCGCGGTTCATTACGAAAAGGGCCGTCGGGGCGTAGAGCTCAAGCAGGGCGAGGCGATGTTCAGCGTGCAGCATGACGCCGGGCGCCCGTTTGTGGTCGCAGCCGGCGCAGGGCAGGTGACTGTCACCGGCACGCGCTTTGATGTACGTCGGGAGGCGGACCAGACCCGCGTGGCGGTCGAAGCCGGCACGGTCAAGGTGCAGGGCCGGGCATCCGATCACATCGTCACGCTCACCGCCGGGCGTGGCACCCATGTCGATCCCCAAGGCCAAGTGGCGGCGGCATACGCTGTGAACCCTGAAGAACTGACCGCGTGGCGCAACGGTAAACTGGTGTTCAACAACGCCACCTTGGTCGACGTGGCGCGGGAAGTGTCGCGCTACCGCGAGCAACCGCTGCGGGTCAGTACGGCAGCGGTGGGCAATCTGCGCTTGACCAGTGTCTTCAACTCCAGCGATACCGATGCCTTGCTCAAGGCCTTGCCCCACATCCTGCCGGTCGCCTTGCGCACTCTGCCGGACGGTAGCCAGGAAATTATTTCGCGCTGACATTCAGGTTTTTTTCGAGTTCTTCGTCTTCTCCTGCAACTGCAACTGGTTTGCATTAACGGCCGCGCATGCTTGCGATCACAGGACTAGGTTCGACGTGAAAAAACTTGCCCCCCACAACAATAAAATTTCCCGCTGGGCGCCCTTGGCCCTGGCCGTTGCCATCAGTACCGCACAGGCTGCCGAGGGTATCCACATTCGTGCGCAATCCCTCGGCGCAGCCTTGAGCCAATTGGGCCAGCAGACCTCGCTGCAAGTGTTCTTCAGCCCCGATATGGTTGCTGGCAAGCAAGCTCCTGCGGTCGATGGCAATCTCTCGCCCGAACAAGCCCTGCGGCAATTACTGCAAGGCAGTGGCCTGGATTACCAGATTGACGCCGGCTCCGTGACCTTGCGTCCGGTGAGCCGCGGCACCGGTGAAGCGGGCTCACCGCTGGAACTGGGGGTCACCGATATCAAGGTGGTGGGCGACTGGCTTGCCGACGCCGATGCCGAAGTGGTGCAGAACCATCCCGGCGCACGCACCGTCATTCGACGCGAAGCCATGGTAGAGCAGGGCGCGATGAACATCGGTGACGTCCTGCGCCGCGTGCCTGGCGTGCAAGTGCAGGAATCCAACGGCACCGGTGGCAGTGATATTTCCCTTAACGTCGGCGTACGCGGCCTGACCTCGCGCCTGTCACCGCGCTCCACCGTGCTGATTGACGGCGTACCGGCTGCGTTCGCTCCTTACGGCCAGCCACAGCTGTCGATGGCGCCGATTTCTGCCGGTAACCTGGAAAGTATCGACGTTGTCCGCGGTGCGGGTTCGGTGCGTTATGGGCCACAGAACGTCGGCGGCGTGATCAACTTCGTGACCCGTGCGATCCCGCAAGACTTCTCCGGTGAAGTCGGCACCACCCTGCAAACGTCTGCCCACGGTGGCTGGAAGCATGTAGAGAATGCCTTTATGGGCGGCACGGCCGACAACGGTATCGGCGCCGCGCTGCTGTACTCCGGGGTCAACGGTAACGGTTACCGCAACAGCAACAACGGCAACGACATCGATGATGTGATCTTCAAAACCCACTGGGCGCCGACAGATCAAGACGATTTCTCGCTGAACTTCCACTATTACGATGCCAGCGCCGATATGCCCGGCGGCCTGACCCAGAAGCAGTTCGATGCCAACCCGTACCAATCGGTGCGTGACTGGGACAACTTCAGCGGGCGCCGCAAGGACGTGTCGTTCAAGTACATCCGCCAGATCGACGACCGCACCCAGGCCGAAGTGCTGACTTACTATTCCGACAGTTTCCGTGGCAGCAACATTGCCAACCGCGATCTCAAGACCCTCAGCTCCTACCCGCGCACCTACTACACCTTCGGCATCGAGCCGCGTGTGTCCCATGTGTTTGACCTGGGGCCCAGTACCCAGGAAGTCAGTGTGGGGTATCGCTACCTCAAAGAAGGCATGCACGAGGAGGCCACCAGCCTGAACCTGGTCAACAACGTACCGACGCCGGGCGGGCAGAGCGACGGTCACGTGTATCAGGACCGCACGGGGGGCACTGAAGCCAACGCCTTCTATATCGATAACAAAATCGATATTGGCAAATGGACCATCACCCCGGGCATTCGCTTTGAAGATATCCGTACCGAATGGCATGACCGCCCGGTCGTTGCCCTGAACGGCAAGCGTACCGAGGAAAAACGCCGCGAGGTCCACAACAACGAACCGCTGCCGGCGCTGAGCGTGATGTACCACGTGTCTGACGCCTGGAAACTGTTCGCCAACTACGAAACCTCCTTCGGCAGCCTGCAGTATTTCCAACTGGGCCAGGGCGGTACCGGCGACCAGACGGCCAACGGCCTGAACCCGGAAAAGGCCAAGACCTACGAGGTCGGTACGCGCTACAACGACAGCGTCTGGGGCGGCGAAGTGACGCTGTTCTACATCGACTTCTCGGATGAACTGCAATACGTCAGCAATGACGTGGGCTGGACCAACCTCGGCGCCACCAAGCACAGCGGCATCGAAGCATCCGCCCATTACGACCTGTCCAACCTCGACCCGCGCCTCGACGGCCTGACCGCCAACGCGGGCTTCACCTACACCAAGGCCACCTCCGAAGGTGATGTGCCGTTCAAGGGCCGTGACCTGCCACTGTATTCCCGCCAAGTGGCGATCCTGGGCCTGCGTTACGACGTCAACCACTGGACCCACAACCTGGACGTCTATGCCCAGTCCGGCCAGCGTGCGCCCGGCACCGGCACCACCTATATCACCCAAGGCACTGCTGATGGCCAATACGGTGATATCCCCGGGTATGTCTCGGTCAACCTGCGCAGCGGCTACGACTTTGGCGCGCAACTGTCGAACCTGAAACTGGGCGTGGGCGTGAAGAATGTCTTCGACCAGCAGCATTACACACGCTCTAGCGACAACAATGCAGGGTTGTACCTGGGTGAGCCTCGCACGTTCTTCCTACAGGCAAGCGTAGGGTTTTGAGCTTTAACCGATGAAGAAAAATCGCGATCTCAACGGTCGCGATTTTTTTTGGCCTAAGCCAGGGGCATCGCCCATTCATCGCGAGAAGATCGCCGCTGTCCAAGCTGTTTCCTACACCTTGATCACATATTGTTGCTGGATCAGGAACTGATTCCGACGCAAAACCACACATGGGAAAGCTGGTGGGCTTCGACATTGCGTTGGAGCGACAAGCTGAAAATCGCCCACTGTCATGGAGAAACTTATGTCGGTATCGATGTTGGATACACCCGTCTCTGCTTCAGCAACGTCTGACCTTCCACCGGCCAAGGTCGACATTAAAGTCGCTAACGAGGCTGCGGCTGCGCGTTCTTTCAATGGCCAGAATGCTGCCCATGTTAATTTCCAATCCAGGGAGAACAAGGATGGGCCGGTATTTGGTAGTCCTCAGGCGCCGACCACCGCGGCTGACGCGCATGGGCGTCACCACAGCCCGCAGGGGGCGCAGAGTTTGCTGAGCCAATTCAAGCAGTGGGTCGGTCATTGCTTCAGCGGACATCGGCCGCCCACGCATCCTGGTTGTGAACATCGGCCGCCAAGGCCGAACCCAGGTTGCAGCAACCCGCCCCCCAGACCGAATCCTATTGAGAGCAATCCTCCACCACGACCGGACCCCACCGCAGGTCGACCGTATCCGCCCGCCCCCGGCAGGCCGGATCCGCAGTACGCGTTGAAGAACCGCGAAGAGTTGGCCCAACAACTGCTCGACAACTTCAATGCCTTCAGAGACCCGAAGAAGCCTGGCTACGTCAGCGTTGACAGCATTCTTGCGATGGCGAAAAGAGGGTGGTCGCCTAATCCCGTCATGAACGAGAACATCCGCCTGGCCAATGAGCTGCTACGACGTCCGGAACTGATGGCAGCGATGGATAGGCACAGTTCCACCGGCGCCCTGGATGGTCTTATCGACCGGCAAAAACTGAATATGGTGATCAAAGGAGAGAACTACTTCAAGTACAAGACTGACAAGGAACTGGCCGGTGAGCTGCTTGATCATTTCGACGAGTTGAAGAAAAGGAGCGGGGGCTCAAGCCTGAAAATCAGCGAACTGAAAGAGTGGGCGCGCAAGCCGCTCACTGGCGATGCAGCCAAGGACCATCTGATTCAGTTATCCCAGGAAATACTCACGCGCAGTGACGTGCTCGAAAAAATGGATAACCACCTCAGTAAAGACGGCGATGGGAAGATCAGCCGTAGAGGGCTGTACTCGTTGTCCCGCTGACCGCTCTTGCGGCGCCACCTTTTTGAGGTGGCGCCAGTTTTATATGTTTCAAGGAACGAATTATTCCCGGTTGCCACATAGGTGGTACCTGCGGTAGTGATTTGGCATGCCGTTTTTTCAGCTTTCGAATGAGGGAAAACATATGACTTCAACCTCGTTTAATTCCCCCAAACCTGGCCCTCTCGAGCTTTTGCGCAACACCCAGCAAGCGAGTCTGGCAATGCCAGAGGAGTGCGCAGCGTCGCAAAGTCTTCCCTTTGAGTCGACCGAATATGAGGCCGAGGCGCGGCGCATGAAGGCTTATGCCGGCGAGCGCAAATTCCAGGCGCCCGTTTCGGATGATTTTTCCCGGGGCCTGCTGGCGGAGTTGCAGACGCCGGGGGCCGGTGGCGATTCATTGAAAGACACCGGCTTGATCAACAGCCTGGCAGGCTGGTGGCGTAGGCGAAAGCTGGATGAGGGTGGTTGACCACGGTTTTACATATTGTCATTGGTATTAGCCTTTTACTCGGAACTGTCGAGCCCATCCAACCACACATGAGGTACCTGCCTGAGGAGAGTCTATTCGTTGATTTTGCCCATCACGGCACAGACCACCCAGCGGATATGCATCTGAAAAGAGTTGGAGAAAACCCATGACAATTAAGGGTGCAGTACCTTCCGGCCGGCCGCTTCCTCCCGACAGGCTGGCCGCACAATCAACCACTCCACCACCGGTCTGCCAATCTGAAACCTGGTATGAAGCCCCATCCGCGCCCTCGGCTGGAGGCTCGCACAAACCCTTTCTCTTGCGTGGGACCTTATCCGCTCTGCGCTATCGAGACTTGCAGAACTCCCCTGTTGAGCGGGCCAGTGGTTCCCTGCCAAGTGCAACTACAAAGGATAGCCAGTTGGCAAAGGCCTTGGAAAAATCCTTCGGCGCGGTGCACCCGTTTCTGAATGACGGGCGCTTGACTTGGACGTCCTTGAAGCGGATCGCTGCTCAACCGACGGGTGAAAACGAGGTGTTGGACAACGCGATCCAGGTCGTCAGAGAAATTCTCAAACGCCCTCGGCTAAGCGACGCTATCTTCAGCCGTGATGGCGATATCACACGTGACAGCCTCAGTGCGGCTGCCCAGACCTTGCAGGGCAACAGCTCTCCAAGTGTTTTCAGCCAGGATCCGTTTCATGCCCAAAGCAATGCACGGGTGGTGGAGGCGCTGCAAAGCCAGTTTGCGCATCTGCGAGACGAGACCATGGATCGAACCTATCTCTTTGAAACGCATCAGTACGTTGAAATAGCCAAGCTTCGGTCGGTTATGCAAGACCCGTATGAGGTAGATCCACACGGCGCGCCTGTGCTGGATACGTCTACAGGCATGCCCAGGTCCCAATACAGCGAGCTCAGTGTCTACACAGCGAAGAATATTCTTGACCGTCCGGGTTTGCTGTCGTCATTACAGCGAGCCAATGGCACACGACTGTTTGGCCCGCCTCACAAGGACGGTTGGCTCAGCAACAAAAGCCTCGAACGTTGGCGGGAGCAGGACGATGCTCGCAAAGCGCGTTGAAGCTTGGACTCATACCTTGAGGATTTTTCCACTGATGGCTACTGCCGCCAGCAATACCGCGATCAGGATGAACGCAGTACTCAAGCTGCTGCCATGGGCGATAAAGCCAATCATGGCGGGGCCGGCGAGAATCCCGGCGTAGCCCAATGTGGTGATGGCAGGCACTGCGATATGCTCTGGCATCACCGTTTGCTTACCCACGGCGGTATACAGTACCGGTACGATATTCGAACACCCTGCACCCACCAGCGCGTAGCCGAGCAGCGCCGTTTCCCACGCTGGCAATAGGGTCGCGAGGAGCAAGCCGGCACAGGCCAGCGCGCCACCGATCACGATTACGCGAGTGGGCCCCAGGCGTCGAACAATGGCATCGCCGGTCAGGCGTCCAGCAGTCATGGTCAAGGCAAATGCCGCGTACCCCAGGCCGGCGTAAGCCTCATCCAGGCCGCGCTCGGCGCTGAGGAACACAGCACTCCAATCCAGCACGGCACCTTCAGCCAGGAATACGATGAAACACAGGCAACCGATAAACAACACCACGCCATGGGGCACTGCAAATGCCGGTCCCGAGCTTTTGCTGCCATAAGGCAACAAATGCGGTGCGGCTTTCAACAGCGCCGCCACCGTGATAACGACGACCACCAGGGTCGCCTGCAATGGCGACAGGCCCAGCCCCAGCAACCCCGCAACCCCCGCTGCGCCGACAATGCCCCCCAGGCTGAACAACCCGTGAAAGCCCGACATCATGGTTTTGCCACTGGCGCGCTCAACGATCACCGCTTGCAGGTTGACGGTGGAGTCCACGGTGCCCAGGCCCGCGCCAAACAGGAATAACCCCGCGATCAACAGCGGGATCGAACTGACAGTGGCCAGCATCGGCAGGGCCAGGCAGATCATCAGCGTCCCTGCGGTGAGCACGCGTCGGCAGCCAAAGCGAGATGCCAGCACGCCCGCAGCGGGCATCGCGATGATCGACCCCACCCCCAGGCACAACAACAGCAGGCCAAGGGTGCCTTCATTCAGATTTGCACGCGCCTTTGCGTACGGCACCAAAGGTGCCCAGGCGGCGATACCGAAACCTGCGATAAAAAAAGCGATGCGGGTCGACATCTGCTCCAGCCGCCCGGGAACCACGGGGGCAGGGGTGGGAATGGCAGTCATGAAAAATCCTTGGTTTGGCGTTCAACGAACGATGTCCGGCGCGACATCCTTGCACATCAGGCCCTCTCGAGCGAGCTGGGTTCCTTTTGTTATCAGGATTAAAAGCGCAGATTGCGAGCATTTTTTTTACAAAAAATGGAACGCTTTGGCGTGGGGTAACCACGTAGGAATGGTCGAATCTGTAGGAGGTGGTCCGGAAGGTGTGTACTCCCTGCAGGAGTGGCTGAACCCCAGGTTCTTGCAGTGGCTTACTGCCTTTGCGCCCACCTCCCACAGATCGACCGTTCTGTAATACGCTGCTGTCCCGATGGTCGATAAGTGAGCGGACGAACCGATGAAAAATCTCTGGCTGGCGTGGTCATGACTCGGTTCTACGATGCACGCGGAAATATCTATGGGGTGGTCAGCCCGGCCCATTTGCGCGGTCTGGGTATCGATGTGCCCGACAACGCCCGCTTGGCTGCAAGCACGCGCGAGATGTGGGCCGCATCGGCCATTGCGTCCGAATGTGGCTGGGGTGCATTACCACCACCGGCCGGTGCAAAGGCGTATCGCTGTGATGGTTTGTTAGTCGGGCCATTTCAAGCACGGCCACCGTTTGATCTGCTGATCATCAATACCGACAGTTCTCTCGCCGAACGCAGTGGTAATGGCCTGACCATTTTTGCCCAGGCGTTAACCGACCAGGGGTTAATGGTGCACGGTAGCGAGTTGCGGGTGTATCACGATAAGCCGGATGCGGTATCGCCCGTGATCACCTATGTCGAGCCGGCGAAGCATGAACAGGTGCCAGGCTTCTGGCTGGCGTTGGGCAGGCCCGAGTTTGGCCCCTTGGCGGTGGGGGCGGTCGGTGTGAGCCCTGTGGTCGCGGCACATCATGAATTCAGCCGCGTGGCGGCATTGGCGTCGATCAATGCGCAATGGGGAAACAGCCAATTTGTCCGGATAGGCAACCCTCATTGTGTGACGCTGGTTGAGCATGTGTCGGCGTTGCCGGTTAATGACACGATGCACCAGTTGGCACTTTTCAATCGGTTGAAGGCCATCGCTTTTGCACCGCCGGCAGGGTGCGGGCAACTCTGTGTTGGCGGGGTCAACCTGCAATGGGTTGCTCGAGACGCTGGCAATCGAGTCATCGCGCGCGTATTTGAGCGAGGAGAGGGGCCTACGGCGTCTTCGGGGACCAGCGCCAGCGCAGTAGCATGCGCGGCATGGCGCGCGGGTTGGATTGAGGGTGACGACGTAACGGTGGTGATGCCGGGTGGCACGGCGCCAGTGCGATTGCAGACCGAGTCTGGAAATGTGCTGAGTGTGAGTCTTTTCGGGACGGCGCGACTAATTATGTAGATCTCGGAACAGCAGGTGCCTTGAATTAGTGTCAGTCGTTTCCTTAAAGCTTAGTTGTAAATAGACAAGCAACAGTCCGCGTTTTCTGTTTGTTATGGAAAGTATTAATATTTTGTAAAAAGACACTTCCATCCTCGTTGTACGAAACTTCTTTTTTATTCGGTGCGGGCCGAAAATCGCCTGAAATCGCTAAGCTTGAGCATGTTCAGGTGCTTTTTTTCCAATCCAGTTGGCGTTGGCGAAAGAGAGTCGTTCAATCGAAAAGTTGATGGCGGGTAACAAAGGATGGTTAACAAGTTTCTTTCGTCATGTTTCAAATTGATCCTTTCAGAAATAAATACAGATCTTCAGGTAGTAGCGTTCAAAGGCAGCGAAGCCCTCGATCAACCTTACTTCATACAGGTGCAGTTAGTCAGCGAAGATCCTTCTCTTGACCTGGAGGCATTGCTTCATAAACCCGCCTATCTGGACTTCGGGGAAGCAGGGCAGGGCCTGCATGGGTACGTCTACGCCATCGGTCGGGACGATCCCGGTGCGCGACTCACCCGTTATCACATCACGCTGGCTCCACGCCTGGCATCCCTTGCCCATCGTTGCGACCAGCGGATTTTCCAGCAGCGCAGCGTACCGCAGATCATTGCGACGGTCCTCGAACACCACGGCATCTTCTCTGACGCCTATGCCTTTGAACTCGGGCCGGTGGTGTATCCGCCACGCGCGTTTTGCGTGCAGTACAGGGAGTCCGACCTGCATTTTATCCAGCGGCTGTGTGAAGAGGAGGGCATCCACTATCACTTTCGTCACAGCGTGGACAATCATCTGCTGGTGTTCGGTGATGATCAGACAGTATTTCGACGGTTGTCGGTGCAGCGGTATTGTTCGTCGCCTGATCCGGCGCTCCAGAGCCATGTTGTACAGCGCTTCGACCTGCGATTGGAGACGCGCAGCCGGCGCACTGTACGTCGTGACTATGACTTCGAGCACCCTTCATTTCGTCTGCAAAAAGAGGCCGGTGCCGTGCAGGCGCAAACTTTGGAAGACTATGCCTACCCTGCCGGTTTTAAGGGGCATGCGCGCGGCGCGCAGCTGGCGCGACGCGGCCTGGAGCGTCACGAGCGTGATCGCCACAGGGTGTTGGGCAAGAGCGATCAGCCGGCATTGCGCAGTGGTCACTTCCTTGAGCTATGTGATCACCCCGACCCACTCTGCAACGATTTATGGCTGCTGACTTCGGTGCGTCATGAGGGTTACCAGCCGCAGGTGTTGGAGGAGTCGATGGTTGAAGCCAGTGGATTCCAGGGCTATCGCAACCGATTCACCGCGACACCCTGGCGTGCAGTGCATCGACCGGCCCTCAAGCATCCCAGGCCAACGATCAGTGGCAGCCAGACCGCGACGGTAACCGGGCCTGCGGGCGAAGACGTGCATTGCGATGCCTATGGTCGGGTGAGGGTGCGCTTTCATTGGGATCGTGTGGACAACCGCGAGGGGGCGAGCAGTTGCTGGCTGCGCGTGGCGTCCGGTTGGGCGGGGGACGGGTTTGGTGCCATGGTGATTCCACGGGTAGGCATGGAAGTGCTGGTGAGCTTTCTGGAGGGCGACCCGGATCACCCTCTCGTCATGGGTTGCCTGCCCAATGCATCAAACCTGCCAGCCTATCCCTTGCCGCAGCACAAGACACGCAGCGTGCTGCGTAGCCGCAGCTCACCGGATGGCGGAGGGGCTAACGAGCTGCACGTTGAAGATCGACGCGGCGAAGAACTCATCTACCTGCACGCCCAGCGTGACTTGGAACAACGGGTGGGTCATGACAGTCGCCTGGAGGTAGAGGGCGATAGCCTGACTCGCGTTGGCCAGAGCCTGGTGTTCGAAGCTGGGCAGCGGGTTCACCTCAAGGCCGGTGCCAGCCTGGTCATTGAGGCCGGTGCGCAACTGAGCTTGATGGCTGGCGGGGAACACTTGGTGATGCAAGCGGGCAGTATCTCAAGCAGCAGGCCCCTTACCCAGGCCGGTTCGTCGGTCGCAAACAGTTCGGCGAGCCCGGCTTTGTTCGCTGGCGCGCAGTTGTCGGCAGTGCAAAGCGTCGTCATGGACTTGGCCAGGCAACTTGACGCGGACTTTTGCCCCCTGTGCGAGCGCTGTCGCGAAGGCCTGTGCGATATCACGCAGAGGGCGGCTTGATGGACAGCTTGCCCCGTCGTTGGATGGCCCAACAGCTGCAGAACGGGCACCGATTGTGCCTGATAGTGGAAGGTGGCCACGAGGCTCGCCAGCCTCTATTGGCAGGTTGCGCCCCGTCGCACTATTGCAATCTCTATAGCGATACCGCCGCGGCGGAGCTGGCGAGTTCTGGCCCGATCATCCTCTTGCTTGAGCAGATCAATGAACCCGCCCTGGCTGATCTGTTGCAACACCCCGAGTCAAACTGGGGGTGGCTCGCGAGCTTGTCGGCTACCGACTTGACGGATGTGGCGCGCCATTGGCGCGAAAGGCTCCTGACAGGGCCGGAGGGCCAGCAGGCGCTTTACCGCATTCACGACAACCGCACCTTGGCCCGCGCCCTGGCCTATCTGGCCAAAGAGCATTGGCCGGTCTACCTCGGGCCGCTGATCAGTGTGTGCTATTGGCACGAAGGCCATTGGTGCCATCACGAAAACCCTGCACCGGGCGATTACCCAGCGCCTCGGCTCCCGCCTTGGCTCGATACACCCAATCCCCAGGCCGAAGCCATCCTGAACGCCAATATCCTGCGTTACCTGTTGGCGGAACACAGTGAAGACCTGGCGGCATTGGTCGAATTCCAAGACCCAAGGATTTGGCTGGCCCAGGTACTGGCGCAGGCGCGCGCTTGGCAATGGCGGGAGCCGGAGAAGCTCGAATTTCTGGTGGTGCGTCGTTTGGCAGAGGCGACCCGAAGCAGTGTTATCCATTGGCAGCCGAGGGCCGGCGAGGCGCCAGGGGAGCATTTTGAACGAGTGGTGGAGCAGTGGCGCAGGGAGGTAGGGAAAGGTGAATAGGTGGATAGGGTGGGTGTTGCTGGTTGTTGCGGCTGCGTGGCTTTCGGGGTGTACGGGGAGGACGGTGGAGCGTTTTACATTGGAGGTGGATTTGCCGGCGCAATTTGAACTTAAAACGGCTGCGAACTACCGGCCCGCAACGGGTGAGACCTGCACCTTGCCTCGGCGGCGAGGCAAAAGACCTGAGCGAAAAGTCTTTTTTACAGACTACAAGCCTGTGGCGAGCAGTGTGAGTTATGAGTTGCCACTGACTGAAACGGTAGACGGTTGTCCATTGGTCCTGCGCAGTGTGGAATTTGACTTCTATGCGAAGTGGGGGACACGGAGTACGGATGTGGGCGGGAATTTCGGGAGTATTTCCATTCGAGACCGTTTGGAGGCCGAGCTACCTGGGATGCCCGACTCGGGTGTGCAGGAAATACTTGGGCAATGTAAGTGGCACTTTCGGACCGTAGGGCCTTTGCATGCGATTAGAAAACTCCTGATCTGCAATTCATTGGATTCGATGGGTAACTTGCAAGAGTCGCGGGTA
The DNA here is from genome assembly GCF_016405475.1 of Pseudomonas sp. MF6767. Lineage (NCBI taxonomy): Bacteria > Pseudomonadati > Pseudomonadota > Gammaproteobacteria > Pseudomonadales > Pseudomonadaceae > Pseudomonas > Pseudomonas sp. MF6767. The sequence continues at coordinate 47,093 of NZ_JAEKCY010000024.1, forward strand.
GGGGGCGTGGCGCAACGGCCGCAATTACCGGGGAAAAAGCTGAGGCTGGTGCTATCTGTCAGTGAGGATGAGTTACCTGCCTTTGATGATAGATGGGTAGCTGTGCCGGGTGGATGGCGGCGATGCAGAGGCAAGAGTTTCGAAGACCTTTTTGCATATTGCGCAGGTAACACCACGGACTTTAAACCCATAAAAATGCCGGACGGGCGCATATGCGACGTCTATCCAACATGCAAGTAACAAGGACGAATTCATGAAGCTGGATGCATGGAAGCAAGCTTTTTTCAGTGAACGAATGCCTGCTTGCGCATTGAAAGGGCACTGGGTAAGTTTTCGTTTGGTCGATATGGCAGGCAATGGAAAAGCCTATGGCGGACTGCCATTTTCGGTCCATGACAGTTCAGGGAGACAGTAGTCGGTAAATTGAATGGCGAGGGTTTTGCCAGGCTGCAAGATTTCTACTGCGGCCCTGTTGTTCTCATGTTGGATGATTTGTATAGCGGGACTGAGGAGCCGTACTACCAGCTAAGAACGCGCCGAACGTACAAACTGCCTATCACCGAACTTCAAATTCGCGCTGAGCGAACTTTTTTTGGTAGTGCTGGCGGCAGACGCGTTGAGGGGGGGCCTGCCTACCAAGAAGCGGATGGGTTTTATCAGGTTGAAGTAAGCGATTTGGTACGCCATAGCGCTCATTTGCCCCGACCTGCTTCGTCAGCTTTGCGTCCCAAGCGCCATGCACTGAAAATGTTGGCCGATCTGGGCTTCGGCCCGCCTCAGCCTTCATTGGTGGGTATCGTACTGTTCCCCAACAAGCACACCGTTCTGGAAGTGCGACCACTACGGGCCTTACGCCCCATCTTATCCACCGAAGACGGCTTCTGTGCCCTGAACCTATACCAACTGGCATTGTTTGCAGCGTTGAGTTACTGCGATTTTGGACAGGCCCCCGCCGAAAAACCATTAGACGAAGTCCGGTTTCCGTTGGATCCGAGCGTTGGAAATTTATTCGCTGAACAGCTTTCGGTGTATCACGAAGCCTGGCGAATTGATCCGAAGCAATCACACCGTTTTTACCCGATCTACGAAGATATTCCTTACTCCCAACGCTTCGAAATCCTGCCGTTCGATCCCGTGTTGTATCCCCAAAATCGCCCGGAACGAAACGAAGAGCAGGAGCATCCCGCACGTCTGCACTTTTTCGATGATGAAAAATTTGGCACTGATACCCAGGCCTTCATCACTCACCACGATCAGATCATCCTGATTTCTGTGCGAGGAACGGTCAGCCGTGCCGACGTATTACGCGACGCCGACGCCCATCAGGTGTCTTTCGACGACGGCGTTGGAAAAGCGCACGGTGGTTTTTACCAGGCCTACCGGGCTATGCGTGATTTCGTATTGCAATACCTTGATCAGTTTCATGTGGGCCAGCGCATCGTAATTTGCGGCCACAGCCTTGGAGGCGCCATTGCATTGCTGTTGGCCGAAGGGCTGCGCCGAGCCCAGGATGCCCATTACAACGTCCTTCTCTACACCTACGGCGCCCCCCGCGCCGCCGACTCTGAATTTACCGCCGGTGCCTCTTCCCTGGTCCACCACCGCATCGTCAACCACAACGACCCTGTCCCCAGCGTCCCGGCGCCCTGGATGAATACCACCGCCAAGCTCTGGATTCCCGGGGCCATCACGCTATTCAGCAATCCCGTACCCGGTGGCCTGTTGTTCGCCGCAGGGCTGGTGCGCGTGGGTGGTAACCCCTATCGACATCATGGCGAGCAATATCATTTCATGCCGATCACGCTCCCGGATGGCAGCCATTCTTCGGTGTTATGGAAACCTGGCTGTGAATCCCTCCAAGAAGCGGGTTGCAACCGCGCATTGCAACTGCAGGGCGACATGCCCGACCGCGATAATGTGCTGAGGCAGCTGTTTCAAGCCGACCAGCACTTCATGACCACCAGCTACATCCCCGCGGCGTGGGCGACATTGCGCCGCTGGCAACAAACCCTGGAGAGTGAGGGCCCGTTGGTGACCCAGAGGGAATTCGAGCTGCTCGACCGGGCCTTTGAAGACATGCGCGAGCAACTACGGGCCAAGCGGCGTGAACTTGCTCTGCGGCGCCCTGCCAATGATCGTAGCCATGAACCTACCGATGCCTTGAACGCAGAGATCGACCGTTTGCACACCAGCCGACAGCGCTTGGCAAGCCTGCGCTGGCGTCGCCTGCAAGCCCGCGATGTCTACGGCAGCCATGCCTCTTCTGCACATCTGCAAGCGAGCCTCAAGCGTTGGTTCCGCCATCGTGAGAATCGTGAGCCGGCCCAATTCACCAGCGTTCCGCCGCCTTCCCACGATGAACAGGTACGGGTGCAAACGTTGGACATCGACTCAGTCGTCTAACCCACGCGGTTACATAAACTCTACCTGTGCCGGTTGCCGTTTCATCAGTACCTTGCCGTTGCGAATCGAGTACAACGGCAGGCCCTGGCTACGTATGACTTCGTAGTCGCTGTCGGCCGACAGTATCAGCAGGTTGGCCGGGCGACCTGCTTGCAACCCATAACGATCGCCTAGGGCCATGGCTTTGGCACTGTTGTCGGTGACCAGGTCCAGGGCGTTTTGCAAATTGCGGTAACCGAGCATATGGCAGATGTGCAGACCGGCCTCCAATACTCGCAGAATGTTGCCGTTACCCAGCGGGTACCAGGGATCGACGATGGAATCCTGGCCGAAACACACGTTCATGCCGGCCTCAAGCAGTTCGTTCACACGGGTGACACCACGGCGTTTCGGGAAGTTGTCGAAGCGGCCCTGCAGGTGGATGCTTTCGGTGGGGCACGAGACAAAGCTGATGCCGGAGTGTCCTAGCAGGCGAAACAGCTTGGCGCAGTAAGCATTGTCGTAGGAACCCATGGCGGTGGTATGGCTGGCGGTCACGCGGGCACCCATGTCGCGGCTGCGGGCTTCTTCCGCGAGGACTTCGAGAAAGCGTGAGTGGGGGTCGTCGGTTTCGTCACAGTGCACGTCCACCAGGCAGCCAGTGCGTTCGGCCAGATCCATGAGGAACTTCACCGAACTCACGCCTTGGTCGCGGGTGTATTCGAAGTGGGGGATGCCACCGATCACATCGGCACCCAGGCGAATGGCTTCTTCCATCAACTCACGACCATTGCGGAATGACTCGATGCCTTCCTGGGGAAAGGCGACGATTTGCAGGTCGATCAGGTGGGTGCTCTCTTCACGTACCTCCAGCAGGGCCTTGAGTGCGGTGAGGTCCGGGTCGGTGACGTCGACATGGGTGCGCACATGCTGGATGCCATGGGCGGCGAGGGCCTGAATGGTTTTTTTGGCCCGGGCCTTGGTGTCTTCCAGAGTAATGGTGGCCTTGCGTTCGCCCCAGCACTCGATGCCTTCAAACAGCGTACCGCTCATGTTCCAGCGCGGCTCGCCGGCGGTGAGGGTGGCGTCGAGGTGGATGTGGGGCTCGACAAAGGGCGGTATGACCAGGTTGCCGGCGGCGTCCAAGTCGCCGGCCATCAGTGTGGGCGCTCCGGTTTGCGCAGTGATGCTGGCGATCCGGCCATTTTCCAGGTGCAGATCATGCAGGCCTTCACGGTTGCGCAGGCGGGCATTGATGATGTGCATGGGCAAGTTCCTCTTGGCTAAAAAATCAGGCAGACAGCCGCCAGATCCTCAGGACGATACCGATGTCCAGGCGGTCATGGCGCGTAGTATGGCGCTGAGCAGCACATAGGTCAGCGATGCGGCAAAAATTCCCACCAACGGCGCGACCCACGGCGAGTTGAACGCGACCACGGTACCCACCCCATACGCGATCAGACCTGGCCAATTGAATGCCGGTAAGTGAGCCTCTGCCAAGCGCGGATATTGGCCGCGATAGCGATAGAAGAAGTCCGCCATGATCACGCCTCCTATCGGCGGGATGACCGTGCCCAGCAGGATCAGGTACGGCACCAACAGGTCGTACATGCCGAACAAGGCGAGCAGGGTGCCGATCACCGCGCCGGCCAGGGTCACGCTCTTGCGACGCTGGGTACGCAGCAGGTTGCAACCGGCGACGGCGAAGTTGTAGATGGTGTTGTCCTGGGTGCTCCAGATATTGAGCAGCAACATCGCCATCGCCGCCGTGGCGAAACCTTGCAGCAGCAAGACTTCCACTACATCCGGTTGCTGATAGACGATGGCGCCATAGGCCCCGATCAGCACCATCAAACCATTGCCGACAAAAAAACCGATCAGGCTGGCCCACACCGCAACCTTGGCCGAGCGCGAAAACCTCGTCCAGTTGGTGGCCTGGGTTGCCCCGCTGACAAAGGTCCCGAACACCAGGGTGATGGCGGTGGACAAGTCCAGCTCAGCGCTGGGCACCACCGCCAGCAGCCCCTCCAGCCCGCCGACCTTTACAGTGGCGACCCACATCGACAGCAGCAACAGGAGCCCCATGGCCGGCACCGCGATGTAGGACAGGATTTCCAAGCCGCGATACCCCACGTAGGCGGTGGCGCAGAACAGTAAGCCAAATACCACCATCAGCCCCAGCACACTGCCCTGGCTCAATTGGAAATACTTGCCCAATACCACCGCAGCCGTGGCCGTGCCCCAGGCATACCAGCCGATCTGGGTAAAACCGAGGATCAAGTCACTGAGCTTGCTGCCCACTTCGCCAAAGCAGAAACGCCCCATCAACACCGAGTTCAAGCCGCTCTTGAACGCGATGTAACCCAAGCCTGCGGCGTAGATACCCAACAACAGGTTACCCAGGGCCACGACGCCGAGCATGTCGATGAAGCTGAACGCCACCCCCAGCTTGCCGCCGGCGAACATGGTCGCGGTAAAAAAGGTGAACCCCAGCAACACCATGGCCGTAGAGGCCAGACCCTTGCGCGCGTGCAAGGGGACTTCGCTGAGAGGGTAGTCGTTGCCGGGGTCTTGTTGCGTCATGGGGGCTGCTCCCTGAGTGGTGACCCAGGTCGTGTGCATCCTGCGTGCCAATGCAGGTGCAGGCAGGTATGCGCTGACGGAGTAAGCCCTTTATAAGGCCGCCTCCTCCCAATCAGCGCAAAAGCAGTGCAGCGGTGAGCCAAACTGGCTCAGTCGATCGGCGTCTGTGCGGGTTTTCCTAATGGATCAGCCCGCCGCTTCGAAAAAAAACACCTACAGTTGGCAATGCCAGCCAATTAAGAGCTAGAGCGAACAAACAGTGACCTGTGGCGAGGGAGCTTGCTCCCGTTGGGCTGCGTAGCAGTCCCATCTTTTGGGGCCGCTTCGCGACCCAGCGGGAGCAAGCTCCCTCGCCACAGTGACATTCCCCGCAGGTGGTCTTTTCAACACTCGATCACTTACTCGCCGCGATAAATGCACCCACTGGTGCAGGTCTCGTGGATACGGATCGCACTGAGTTCCGGCAACAAGGGTTTCAGTTCATTCCAGATCCACTTGGCCAGCACTTCGCTGGTGGGGTTTTCAAGGCCGGGAATGTCGTTGAGGTAGTTGTGGTCGAGGCGTTCATAGAGCGGCTTGAAAATCGCCTTGATCTCCGAGAAGTCGCGAATCCAGCCGGTATGGGGATCCAGGTCGCCGCTCAGGTGGATGGCCACCTTGAACGAATGCCCATGCAGGCGCCCGCATTTGTGGCCTTCCGGTACGTGGGGCAGGCGGTGGGCGGATTCGAATGTAAATTCCTTGAAGATTTCCACAGTGTTTTCAGCTCGGTCAGGTGTCTGGCAGGCGGCGAGTTTAACAGCTTGATCAACCTCTGCGCATACCGCCCCTCGGCCGCAGGCGCCCATGCGGTCAAAGGGCTAGCAAACGGTCGCCGAGCTTGCCGTTATCCGCCAATGCCAAAAACTCATCCCCCAGCCGTTGGCTCTCGCTCATGGCAGTTTGCCAATATTTGTTACGGCCAGGGTCATCGCCCATAAAGCGCTTGAAGTCGCTGCGGTCTGGCAGCTTGCCGTGGGGCAGGCGGGCCAGGTAGTCCCTGGACGGCGCCAGCAGTAACACATCCTGCAAGCCTTGCTGGTTGCTGCGTCGCCATGGCAGGCCCTTGTCGAACCAGCCGGGGATGACCCGGTCGGTAAAGTGCGGGTACAGCACGATGTCATCGCCGTGGTAGGGCAGGTCGAGGTGGTAGTCCAGCAGGCCGCCGTCGCGGTAGGTGCCGGCCCCGGCCCCAGGCAGGTCGCGTACGCCTTGCATGACCATGGGGATCGACCCGGACGCGAGCAACGCCTGGCGCAGGTTGCCCACGTCCAGGGTGAGAAAGCGCGAGGGGAAATCCTTCAGGGGGTGTACAGGGGGCGCCTGGCGCGGGTCGTGGATGATCAGCCGCTCGAAATGCCGCGACAGCCGTGCGCGGCCCCGCAGGTTATCGGCAATCACCGATGACAGGCCCAGCCCCAGCCGCCCACGGTGGTCATCGGCGAGCAAACCGTGGCTCTTGACCACCATGATGTTCAGCCGATAGTCGGGGTTGTCCAGCACCCGCGCATCGCGCCCGGCCAGCAGGTCGTCGAGCATGCGTTGGCAGCTCTGGCTGACTTGCGCCATGGTCACGCCTTTGGCAAAGCGCTGCTCGTTGTACAGCCGGCCCAGGTCGAGCAAACCTTGCACCGGGTCGGGCAGGCAGGCGCTGGCAAACCGCCAGGAGCCAATGGACGCGCCGATCAGCGCACGCTCGCGCGGCGCACGGGGCAACCAATCACCGAACAGCGCCAGGTCGAGCCCTTGGATACCCAGGGCCTTGGGGCCGCCAGCCGCCCCGGGGAGGATACCGACGTCGGCAGGCGCAAGGCCCTGCTCGCGGATGCGGGTGATGGCGCGTTTACCGGCCTTGAGGGTCAAGGCCGGGAACTTGATATGGATGGCTGTCATACCGGTCTCTGTTGAGGCGAGCGGGGCAGTATAGGAAATCTCGCAGGCAGTGGGAAAAATGGCTTGACTGGAATTGCCATGGTGGCAATTCAGTTTCAGTTAAGTTGCAGGGCGTACGGTGGCCGATGTAGGAAAACATCATGTAACGGAGACTTATCATGAAGCGCCTCACTGCCCTGGGCGCCGCCGCTATCATCCTCGTTACGGCGACCCCGGCCGCCGCCGTGGACCCCGACAAGCCACTGATCGTGCCGGCCACTGTTACAATTGTCGCTTTCGATCAGTTGGAAGCCACGGCCCTGGCCCTTCACCCTGGTTCGACGCTGCTGGACACCGATCTGGATGAGGAATACGGCAAGTACGTCTATGAAGTCGAGCTACGAGATACCGACGGCATTGAATGGGATGTTGAATTGAACGCGCTCACCGGGCAGGTTCTCAAGAATCATCAGGATACGTAATGAAGGTAAATTTACGCGTCGGCAGTCGCGTGGCGCTGGTGCTCATGGTGTTTTGTTCCAGCCTCGCGGCCCGCGACCTCAATCAGGACGAAGCCCTGGCCCTGCGCCAACAAGGCGTCATCCTGCCATTGGAACAGCTGTTGCAGCAGGCCATGGCGCGATACCCCGGCTCACGGCTGCTGGAAGCCGAACTGGAAAAGAAACACGGGCAATACGCCTATGAAGTGGAACTGGTGACCACCGAGGGCGTGGTGCGCGAGATCAAGCTGGATGCCACCAATGGCGACCTGATCAAAGATGAGGAAGACTGATGCGCCTGCTCCTGGTGGAAGACAACGTGCCCCTGGCCGACGAACTGATGGCCGGCCTGCAGCGCCAGGGCTACGCGGTCGACTGGCTGGCCGATGGCCGCGACGCCGTGTATCAGGGACGCAGCGAGCCGTATGACTTGATCATCCTCGACCTTGGCTTGCCCGGTTTACCCGGGCTTGAAGTGCTGGCGCAATGGCGCGCCGCCGCGTTGGCCATCCCGGTGCTGATCCTCACGGCCCGCGATTCCTGGGCCGAGCGTATCGAAGGGCTCAAGGCCGGCGCCGATGATTACCTGAGCAAACCCTTTCACCCTGAAGAGCTGTACCTGCGCATCCAGTCGCTGCTGCGCCGCTCCCACGGCCAGACGAACCAGCCCACCCTGCAAGCTGCCGGTCTGCATCTGGATGAAGGGCGCCAGTGCGTGCTACGCGACGGCGCCGAGATCCAATTGACGGCTGCCGAGTTTCGCTTGTTGCGCTATTTCATGCTGCATCCCGAACAGATCCTGTCCAAAAGCCACCTGGCCGAACACTTGTATGACGGTGAGACCGAGCGCGACTCAAATGTACTTGAGGTGCACGTCAACCACCTGCGACGCAAATTGGGCCGCAGCGTGATCGAGACCCGGCGTGGCCAGGGCTACCGTTTCGGCGCCACCCCGGCATGAGGTCGATCCAGCGGCGCTTGAGCCTGGGGTTGATCAGCGTGATGGTGATTGTCGGCGTGGTGCTGGCGCAAACCAGCCTGTGGTTGTTCGAGGCGGGTTTGCAACGCTACCTTGAAGCGGGCTTGCGCAACGACAGCGAAAACCTGCTGGTGGCGCTGGTGCGTGGGCCCAACGGCGTGCAGTTGGATGAGCAACGCCTGTCGCCGGCGTACCAGCGGCCGTTTTCCGGGCATTACTTTCGTATCGACTTTGCCGATGTGCATTGGCGCTCCCGTTCATTGTGGGACCAGGAACTGCCCCGGCTCCCGGTGGCGGGGCTCAAGGGCAACCTGCAACTGGGGCCCGAAGGCCAGCAACTGTTGGTGCTGCGCTCGGACTACAAGCGCTTCGGCCAATCGATTTCCATCAGCGTGGCCCAGGACTACACGCCTGTGCGCGAAAGCTTTCGCCTGATGCGCCAGGTCGGCCTGGTGATGGGGCTGGCGGCGCTGCTGTTGGTGCTGATCCTGCAACGGGTCACCGTGCGCCGTGCCCTGCGCCCCCTGGAGACCGCACGCAACCAGATCGCCCAACTGCAACAAGGCCAGCGTTCGCAACTCGACACCCAAGTGCCGCTTGAGCTGGAGCCACTGGTGGCGCAGATTAACCACCTGTTGGCGCACACCGAAGACAGCCTCAAGCGCTCTCGCAACGCCCTCGGCAACCTGGGGCATGCGCTGAAAACCCCGCTGGCGGTGTTGTTGAGCGCGGCCTCCAGTGACGCGCTCAAGGATCATCCGCAACTGAGCCAGTTGCTGCGCGAGCAATTGGAGCAGGTGCAGCAGCGCCTCAACCGTGAACTCAACCGTGCGCGCCTGGCGGGCGATGCCTTGCCGGGCGCGTTGTTTGACTGTGAACAAGAGCTGCCCGGTTTACTGGCCACCCTGCGCATGATCCACGGCGAACACCTGGACCTCAGCTATCAGGTGGCGCCGGGCCTGCAACTGCCCTGGGACCGGGAAGACCTGCTGGAACTGCTGGGCAATCTGTTGGACAACGCCTGTAAATGGGCGGACGCCGAGGTACGCCTGAGCGTCAGCGAGACGCCCCAGGGCTATCGGCTGGCGGTGGAAGACGACGGCCCCGGCATTCCCGAGGCCCAGCGCGACCAAGTGTTCAGCCGTGGCGCACGCCTGGATGAGCAAAGGGTTGGCCATGGCCTGGGTTTGGGGATCGTGCGCGACATTGTTGAGGTGTGGGGTGGGGTGTTGCAACTGCAGGAGAGTGAGCTGGGTGGGCTCCAGGTATTGATCCAGTTGCCACGCCGCTGACACTGGCACACCGCTGCTCAAAATGTGGGAGCTGGCTTGCCTGCGATCGCATCGACTCGGTTTACCTGGAATACCGAGGTGTCTGCATCGCCTACTGTAGGAGCGAGCTTGCTCGCGAAAAACGTCAACGATAACGCGTGCTTGCTGAATGAACGCGGCGCCTGTGAGTTTTTCGCGAGCAAGCTCGCTCCTACAAAAAGCCCTTAACGGACTGGCATTGGGGCAGGGTCCCACAGAAAAGCCTAGCTACATTCAGACCCTGAACTGATCCATCAACCCCTGCTGCTGGTTCGCCAGGCTGTTCAACGCCTGGCTGACCCGCGCCGATTCATTGGCCTGCTCCGACAACGATTCGGTCACATCGCGAATGGTCGCCACGTTGCTGTTGATCTCTTCGGCCACGGCGCTTTGCTCTTCCGCGGCGCTGGCGATTTGCAGGTTCATGTCGCTGATCACCGTGACCGCATCGCCAATCTGGCGCAAGGCGGTGACGGCCTGGCCGACCTGTTCGACGCTGCCCTGGGCCTGGCGATAGCTGTTGCCCATGGAACCGACCACATCGCTGGTACCGGTTTGCAATTGTTCGATCACCAGGCGGGTTTCTTCCACCGATTCCTGGGTGCGCCGTGCCAGGTTGCGCACTTCGTCGGCGACCACGGCAAAACCGCGGCCGGCTTCACCGGCGCGAGCGGCTTCGATGGCGGCGTTGAGCGCCAACAGGTTGGTCTGCTCGGCGATGCCGCGAATCACTTCGAGCACCGAGCCGATCTGTTCGCTGTTGGCGGCCAAGCCTTCAACTTGGGTCATAGCGGTGCTCATGTCGGCGGCGAGCTCGCCAATGTTGGCGGTGGTGCGGTCGATAACCGTCAAGCCTTGACGAGTCGCCTGGTCGGCATCTCGGGCGGCTTGGGCCGCCTGGGCGGCGCTGCGGGCCACGTCCTGGGCGGTGGCGCTCATTTCGTGGGATGCGGTGGCCACCTGATCCACCTGACGGTACTGCTGCTCCATGCCGGCGCTGGTTTGCGTGGCAATAGCGGCGGACTGGTCGGCGGTGCCGCGAGCGTCCTGCACCGAGCGTTTGACCTCGGCAATGATCGGCTGCAGCTTGTCGAGGAAACGGTTGAACCAGCCGGCCAATTGGCCCAGTTCGTCCTGTTTGGCATAGGCCAGGCGCCGGGTCAGGTCGCCTTCGCCGCTGGCGATATCCTCAAGCATGTGCGCCACGCCGAGGATTGGCCGGGTCACGCTGCGTGCCATCAGCCACACCAGGATCAAGCCGACCACGGCGGCCAGCAGGCCCAGGCCCAGTTCCAGCAGGGTGCCTTTGGCGTTGTCGGCGTCCAGCTGGTTTTTCAGCGCTTCGGCGGGGGCGACCAGGACTTTTTCCGGTACATCCAGCAATACGCCCCACGCCTTACCGCCGGGAATCGGCGCAAAAGGCGCCAGTACCTTGAGTTGGTGGTCGGTGCGCAGGCTGCGGGTCTGGGTACTGCTGGCCAAGGCACTGGTCAGCTGTGCGCCGCTGGCCGGGTCGACCTGCTCCAGGCGTTGGCTGAGTTTGCTGGCATCCGGGCTGTAGCCAGCCAATAAGCCAGTGGCGCTGAGGATGCTGACCTGGGTCTGGCCGTCGTACAGTTTCTGGCTGGCCTGTTGGCTGACCGCCTGCAGGCTGTTGAGGTTGATATCCACCGACAGCGAGGCGATGACTTTGCCATTGACCATCAGCGGGAACACGATGCTGGTCATCAGCACGTTCTGGCCGTCGATCACATAGAAGTAGGGCTCGATCACGCAGGGCTTGAGAGTCGTGCGCGGGCAGGTGAACCAGGCGTTGGCCTTTTCGCCGCTGGGGCCGATGGAGGTGTCGGCCATGTCGCTCTCGGGCAGCGCCATCGAGGTGATTTTCCCCGGTGTCGGTTGCGACCAGTACAGCGCGAAACGGCCTTTGTCATTGCTGCCCAGTTCCGCCTGGTTGGCGAACAGTTCGTCCTTGCCGTCCAGCGCATTGGCTTCGAACACCAGGGACAGGCCGAGCAGGTCGGGGTTGGCCTGCAGGGCGGCCTTGACCTGGCGCGTCAGGTCTTCACGGGTGTCGAAGGCATCGAGAAAGCGCTTCTCGGCCTGCTCGCGCAAAAACAACACCTGGCGGGAAAAGCCATGGCCGTACTGGTAAGCATCCATGAACTGCTGGCGAATGCCCAGCGCTTGCACTTCGCCTTGGGCCTCGATGCGCGACTGGGCAGCTTCGTCGAGCATCTGCATGCTGGACGCCTTGACCTGCTGCGAGCTCTGCGCCATGCGATACAGCGACAGACCCACCAGCAGGGTCACGATCCCCAGCAGGCAGAGGCCCGCCAGCAGGGTGATTTTCCATTGAATGGAGAGCTGCCTGAGCGACATCGGGACATCCTTACCTGAAAGCACATAGAGACAGCGTATCGGCCAGTGCCGGTATTTCTTTATCTGTGCAGAGGGCTTTGTCTCACCACAGTTTTTGACATGACAGCCCAGCTCCTGCAAAGTGCGCGCCCTCTAATAAGACCTCTTTCAAGCCTGCACGCCGGCAGCTGTTCCCATGGGCCGCGCGCGGGCATGCCTGTCTTTTTTGTTTCTGCTTGAGGTAACCATGATTAACGCAGTCATCGCCGCGGTCGGCACCATGCTGGTACTCAGCCTGTCCCGCGTGCATGTGGTCATCGCCATTATCGTCGGCGCCCTGGTGGGTGGCTTGACCGGTGGTCTAGGCATCGAGGCCACGCTCAAGGCCTTCAACGGCGGGCTGGGCGGCGGCGCAACCGTGGCCTTGTCCTACGCATTGCTCGGTGCTTTCGCCGTGGCGATTGCCAAGTCCGGCCTGGCCCATGCGCTGGCGGACAAAGCCTTGCTGCTGGTGGACCGCCAGGACGCCAGCGGTGGCAACCACGTCAAATGGCTGCTGATCGGCCTGTTGTGGGTGGTGGCGATTGCCTCGCAGAACATCTTGCCGATCCACATTGCGTTTATTCCGCTGCTGGTACCGCCGCTGCTGTATGTACTGACCAAGCTGCAACTGGACCGTCGCCTGATCGCCTGCGTGATGACCTTCGGCCTGATCACCCCGTACATGTTTCTGCCGGTGGGCTTTGGCAATATCTTCCTCAATCAGATCCTGCTGGCCAACGTCGCCAAGAGCGGGGTGGATATCAGCGGGGTCAACGTCACCCACGCCATGGGCCTGCCGGCGCTGGGCATGGTGGTCGGCCTGCTGGTGGCGGTGCTGATCAGCTACCGCAAAAAGCGTGTGTACGACCTGAAGAAAATCGAACGTGTCGAGCAAGTGGCGGTGCAGTACAACCCGCTGACCCTGCTGGTGGCCGGCCTGGCAATTGCCTCGGCGTTCATCATCCAGTTGTGGCTGGACTCGATGATCATCGGCGCCCTGGCCGGGTTCCTGATCTTCTCGGTGTCGGGCATCGTGCGCTGGCGCGACACCGATGACCTGTTCACCGAAGGCATGAAAATGATGGCGATGATCGGCTTCATCATGATCGCGTCCTCAGGTTTTGCCGAAGTGCTCAAGGCCACCGGTGACGTGAACTCGCTGGTGCAAACTTCGGCGGCGTTCATCGGCCATAGCCGGGGCGTCGGCGCGTTGTTGATGCTGCTGGTGGGGTTGTTGGTGACCATGGGCATCGGCTCGTCGTTTTCCACGGTGCCGATCCTCGCGGCGATTTTCGTGCCGCTGTGTGTGCAGTTGGGCTTCAGCCCGGTGGCCATCGTGTGCATCGTTGGTACCGCCGGTGCCTTGGGCGACGCCGGTTCGCCTGCCTCGGACTCCACCCTAGGCCCCACCTCCGGCCTGAACATCGACGGCCAGCACCACCATATCTGGGACACCGTGGTGCCGACCTTCCTGCACTACAACCTGCCGCTGCTGGCGTTCGGCTGGCTGGCCGCGATGACGCTCTGATCCAGGCGAGAACCTCTGTGGCGAGGGAGCTTGCTCCCGCTGGGCTGCGAAGCAGCCCCAAAAAAGCGTGCGGGCGCTGCGCACCCCAGCGGCAGCAAGCTGCCTCGCCACACAAGCTCGCTCCTACAGTAATCGCTCACATGGCCGTTAACCTCTCAAGTCGCCACTAACAAGAGAGAAAAGCCATGCGTCTGAGTTTGAAGGCCAAAGTCCTGGCCCTTGCTGTCGTGCCGGTGTTGTTGTTTGCCGTGGTCATCAGCCTGACCACCGTGTGGATTCTGCAGGGCCAGGCCCGCAACGAGGTGGATGAAACCCGTCAGCGCCTGCTCAACGACGCCAAGGCCACCCTGCAAAGTTATGTCGAGGTGGCCATGACCACCATCAAGCCGCTCTACGACGCGGCACCCCCCGGCGATAGCGCGGCGCGGGCGCAGGTGGTCAAGTTGTTATCCAATACCAGCTACGGCAAAGACGGCTATTTCTTCGGCTACGACTCCGAAACCATCCGCCTGTTCAAGGGCAACAGCCCGGACGGCGTGGGCAAAAGCTTCAAGGACAACCGCGACCCCAACGGCGTCTACGTCAACCGCGACCTGGTCAAGGTTGGCAAGGACGGCACCCACTACCTGCAATACAGTTCGACCCAGCCCGGCCAGACCGAACTGGTGCCCAAGCTCGGCTATACCGAGTACCTGCCCAAGTGGGGCATGGTGATCGGCACCTCGGTGAACCTCGATGGCATCGACGCCCAAGTGGCGGTGGTGCAGGCAAAAGTCGAGAAGCGCATGCAAGGCGTACTGTTGAGCATCCTCGGCGTGGCCGTGGTGGTGTTGCTGGTGATCGCCGCCGTGGGCATGCTGCTGGCCAATACCATCCTGCGCCCGCTGCACCTGATGAAGGCCAACCTCGATGACATCGCCGCGGGTGAAGGCGACCTGACGCGCCGCCTGGCCATTACCAGCCAGGATGAACTCGGCGACCTGGCCGGTGCATTCAACCGCTTTGTCGATAAAATCCATGGCCTGGTGCGCCAGATCACCGACATGACCGCCCAACTCACCGGGCTGGTGAGCCAGGTGTCCGACCAGGCCCAGCGCTCAGAGCAGGCCATGGAACGCCAGCGCCACGAGACCGACCAGGTGGCCACCGCGATCAACCAGATGTCCTCGGCGGCCCACGAAGTGGCACGCAGTGCCCAAGGCGCCGCCGTCGCTGCGCAGCAGACCGACGCCGAAGGCCAGGCCGCCAAGCGGGTGGTGGACGGCAGCATCGCGCAGATCCATGCGCTGGTGAACGACATTCGCAGCAGCGGCGTGTCCCTGGACAGCCTGCAGCAGGATGTGTCGTCAATCGTCAGTGTGCTCGGCGTGATCCGCTCTATCGCCGAGCAAACCAACCTGCTGGCGCTCAACGCTGCCATCGAGGCCGCACGGGCCGGGGAGGCTGGGCGTGGCTTTGCCGTGGTCGCCGATGAAGTGCGTGCCCTGGCCAGTCGCACCCAAACCAGCACCCAGGAAATCCAGGGCATGATCGATCGCCTGCAAAAAGGCACCGAGGCGGCCGTGGACGCTATGCGCCGTTCCAGCGATGCCGGCGACGGCACCTCGGCCCAGGCCAACCAGGCCGGCGCGTCCCTGGACACCATGGCGCAACTGATTGGCACCATCAACTCAATGAACGCCCAGATCGCCAGCGCCGCGGAAGAGCAGACCGCCGTGGCGGAAGAGATCAACCGCAGCGTGCATCAGATTGCGGTAGCGGTGGACAGCGTGGCGGACGAAACCCAGTTGGGCGCTCATACGTCTCGCAGCCTGGCAGACTTGGGCCAGCGCCTCGGGCAGTTGGTAGGCCAGTTCAGGATCTGATCCATCCAACCCACGGCAGGGTTTAAACGTCGCGCATCAGCAGGCCAAAACGCAGGTCCATCTGCGCCGGAATCGGCACATACACCGTATGCCCGTCCCCCGGCGCCACCTCAATGCTTTCGCCCTTGGCGTTATGCAGGCTCGGCAAGTCAAAATGAAAATTGCCGGCGGGCGTCATCAACTCCAGGTGGTCGCCCAGCACAAAGCGATTCTTCACCTTCACTTCGGCCAACGCGCCACGTCGTTCGCCAGTCAGCTCCCCGACGAACTGCTGGCGCTCGGAAACCGAGCTGCCGTTCTGGTAGTTCTGGTATTCATCGTGCACGTGGCGGCGCAGGAAACCTTCGGTGTAGCCACGCTGGGCCAGGGACTCGAGGTTGGTCATCAAGCCGCGGTCAAACGCCCGGCCGGCCACTGCGTCATCGATGGCCTGGCGGTACACCTGGGTGGTGCGCGCGCAGTAGAAGTGGGACTTGGTGCGGCCTTCGATCTTCAACGAATGCACGCCCATCTGTGCCAGGCGCTCCACATGCTGCACGGCCCGCAGGTCCTTGGCGTTCATGATGTAGGTGCGGTGTTCGTCTTCGAAAGCAGGCATGGGGTCATCGGGGCGATTGGCCTCTTGTAGCAGGAACACCTGATCGGTGGGCGTGCCGATGCCCAATGTGGGTTGGTATTCATGGACGATATCGCCAGTGGCATTCTCCACTGCCGGCGTGGCCTGGTATTTCCAGCGGCAGGCATTGGTGCAAGTGCCCTGGTTGGCATCGCGTTTGTTCATATAGCCCGACAGCAGGCACCGCCCGGAATAGGCCATGCACAAGGCGCCATGTACAAACACCTCCAACTCCATCGTCGGCACCTGCTGGCGGATTTCGCCAATCTCTTCCAGAGACAGCTCCCGCGACAGAATCACCCTGCAAATGCCTTGTTGCTGCCAGAACGCCACGCTGGCCCAATTCACCGTATTGGCCTGCACCGACAGGTGGATGGGCATCTGCGGGAAGTGCTGGCGCACCAGCATGATCAGCCCAGGATCGGACATGATCAGCGCATCCGGGCCCATGGCGATCACGGGCGCCAGGTCCTTGAGGAAGGTCTTGAGCTTGGCGTTGTGCGGCGCAATGTTCACCACCACGTAGAAGCGCTTGCCCAGGTCATGGGCTTCCTGGATGCCGAGGGCCAGGTTGGCGTGGTCGAACTCGTTATTGCGCACCCGCAGGCTGTAGCGCGGTTGGCCGGCATAGACCGCGTCGGCACCGTAGGCGAAGGCGTAGCGCATGTTTTTCAGGGTGCCAGCGGGAGCGAGCAGTTCGGGGGCAGTTATCGGGCGCATGGGTGTGGGTCGCAAAAAGGCGCGAGGGTAGTGCTGGAGCGATAACGGGATATTGACCCAGGTCTAAATAACGCGATCTATGCTTGTTCGATAAACAAGGGCACTCCCACGTTTGGCTGCGGACTAAGCAACAGGGCCGCCATCGGCCCTGTTTTTCTGACATGGACCGGACATGAATCAAACCAACCTGCAATTCAAAACCCTGTTGCTGCTACTGGCCTTGGTCACCGTGGCTTTTATCTGGATATTGCTGCCGTTCTACGGTGCGGTGTTCTGGGCGGTGATCCTGGGCATTATCTTTGCGCCGATGCAGCGCCGCCTGCAGCAACGTTTTAGCTGGAACCGCAACCTGACCTCCCTGACCACCTTGATGGTGTGCCTGGTGATCGCGATTCTGCCGGTGATCATCACCAGTGCTTTGCTGGTGCAAGAGGGGGCCACGCTCTACAAAAACATCGAGAGCGGCAAACTCGACGTAGCGGGTTATATCGAGCAATTCAAGAACGTTTTACCGCCGTATTTCCAGCAGTTGCTCGACCGTTTTGGCATGGGCAACCTCGAAGGGCTGCGGGAAAAGGTCGTCAAGGGCGCGATGCAGGGCAGTCAGTTCTTTGCCTCCCAGGCGTTCAGCTTCGGCCAGGGTACGTTTGATTTCCTGGTGAGCTTTTTCATCATGCTGTACCTGCTGTTTTTCCTGCTGCGCGATGGCCCGGAACTGGTACGCAAGGTGCGCACGGCAGTACCGTTGGCCGAGCCGCAAAAGCGTCGCCTGCAGCTCAAGTTCAACCGCGTGGTGCGCGCCACGGTCAAGGGCAACGTGCTGGTGGCTGTGACCCAAGGTGCGCTGGGAGGCTTGATCTTCTGGTTCCTGGACATCCCGAGTGCCTTGCTCTGGGCCGTGCTGATGGCGTTCCTGTCGCTGCTGCCTGCGGTGGGTGCCGGGTTGGTCTGGGGGCCGGTGGCGGTTTACTTCCTGTTGAGCGGTTCGATCTGGCAGGGCGTGGTGCTGGGGCTGTTCGGGGTGTTCGTGATTGGCCTGGTGGACAACGTGCTGCGCCCGATCCTGGTGGGCAAGGACACCAAGATGCCGGACTACCTGATCCTGATCTCGACCTTGGGCGGCCTGTCGGTGTTCGGCCTTAACGGCTTTGTGATCGGGCCGCTGGTGGCAGCGTTGTTCATGTCATGCTGGGCGTTGTTCGTCGAAACCAAGCCGCGGGTCAAGTTGCCATTGCCGTAGCTTTCAGGCCTCGAGCCTGAAGTCGGTTGCCATTCGGCGCTGTGTTTCGGCATCGGATAACGAAGTGAGCGGGCCGCTGATCGGCTCGCCATCGCGCACAACGTACCAGCAGGCGAGCAAGCCCAGTTTGCGCAGAGGGGCGGGGACGGCGCTGCCGATGACGGACATGATTTGAATAGTGGGCATAAGTACCTCCAAACGTTATGGAGGTCACCTTACGGTTTGCCGGTGCCTGGGAAAAATCACCTGGCTCGATAGTCGACATCAACGTCAGGCGTTAGTCCACCACCTGGTCGAGCATGTTCACCACTTCGTGCTCACTGAGCAGGCCCTTGCGCACCAGGTTTTCTGCCAGCAATGCGAGGAACTTGGCGCTGCGATGGCCTTCAAGGTGCTTGAGTTCAGTCAAGGCGCTGTAGACCTTGCTGGAGGTGCAAAGGCCGGCGGTGCGGTGCGGGTTTTGTGTGGGCATGGTCAATCGTCCTTAATTGTTATTGGTTGGACTGGGTCGATAGTGCGACTGTTTTGTGACGCAAACATGACAGCGCAGCCCGTCATCGATCAAGAGGATATTTGACGCTTATCATGTGGGATTGCTGCTCGTACGTTGTTCTCACAGCGACACTGGCAGGATTAATCCAGACTTCCCAGGCAAAAAAAGGCCCCGCGTGTGGGCGAGGCCTGTGGCTGTCAACGGATTAAAACTTACCAACCATGGCGGTAGTAGCCGTGGGGCGGGCCGTAATAGCCGCGAGGCGGCCCATAATAACCGCGCGGTGGGCCGTAGTAGACGGGCGCCGGGCGATAGTAAACCTGCTGTTGCACATACACCGGTGGCGGTGGCGCGTAGTAGACCGGCGGCGGCGCGGCATACACCGGCTGCGGCTGCACATACACCGGTTGTTGCACGTACACCTCACGCGGCTGGCTGGCAACCACAGAGCCGACTACCGCTGCGCCGACAAGCGCACCGAACACGGCCGGGCCACCCCAACCACCACCGTGGGCGGAGGCTTGGCCGGCCATCGCGAGTGCGCCGATAAGCAAGGCGATCCTGGGGAGTTTACGCATGATGGTCTTTCCTCGGTTAGCCCCTGCGCTTGTGGTCTGCAATCAATAGACTCAAGGATTGTCGCGGGGATACTTTTAAGACAACGTATTTCGAGAAAACAGCACGGCCAATGGGTAAAGGTTGTGTAAGGTCTGTACCGATTTGCTTACTTCAAGGAGTTATCCATGCAGATGCACCCCAACAAGGACACCCAACTGTGCATGTCGCTGTCGGCGCGCCCTGGGAACTTTGGCCTGCGTTTTCATAACCACCTGTATGAACAGCTGGGTCTGAATTTTTACTATAAAGCCTTCAGCAGCCAGGACTTACCCGGCGCGATCGGCGGTATCCGAGCCCTGGGTGTGCGGGGTTGCGGGGTGTCCATGCCGTTCAAGGAGGCCGCCATTGCCTTGATGGACGAACTCGACGATTCGGTTCAAGCCATCGACTCCCTGAACACCATCGTCAACACCAACGGCCACCTCAAGGCTTACAACACCGACTACATCGCCATCGAGCAATTGCTGAAAAAACACGCGGTGCCCAAGGACTCCAGCTTCGCCCTGCGCGGCAGCGGCGGTATGGCCAAGGCGGTCGCCAGCGCCTTGCGTGACGGAGGGTACGCCAATGGCGTGATCGTGGCGCGTAATGAGGTGGCGGGCCAGGCATTGGCCAGGAACCTGGGGTATCAGTGGCAGGCGGATCTGGGCAGCCTGCGGCCACAGATGCTGATCAACGTGACACCCATCGGCATGACCGGCGGGGTCGAGGCGGATGCGTTGGCGTTTGAGGCCGAGGCAATCGATCAGGCTGAGACGGTCTTCGATGTGGTGGCGATCCCGGCGGAAACGCCGTTGATCGTGCGTGGTCGTGCCCAGGGCAAGCGGGTGATTACCGGGCTGGAGGTGATCGCTATCCAGGCGTTGGAGCAGTTTGTGCTTTATACCGGCGTGCGGCCTACTCAGGAGCAGTTCGAGGCAGCGGTGGCCTTCGCCCGCAGCTGAAGCCTTACGCACAACCATTCGCTGATCTAACTGACGCGCACGCGATCCAACTGTGGGAGCTGGCTCGCCTGCGATGGCGGCCTGCCAGGCGACGGCTATCTACCTGACACCCCACGATCCAACTGTGGGAGCTGGCTCGCCTGCGAAGACGGCCTCACAGTCGACGCCGTAATACCGAGTACATATCCATTCCTGCGGTAACGGCTACTTAGGGTTCCGCCCTGACGGCGGCTCACTTTCGAAAAGCGCGAAAGTAAGCAAAGCGCTCTTGCCCCACCACTCGGCACCTCGCCTAGGCTCGGTGTGCCCGAACACAGGCTTGAATCCGTGGGCCGCCGCCACGCGCCATCCATGGCGCGGGGCGGCTAACCCGGCGTCCTGCCGGGTTACCCACGAATTAAAGCCTGCGTTCGGCCAGCGTGGTTTAACGGGGCGCCTAAGATCAAAAGCAGAGCAAGATCAAAAGCAGAGCAAGATCAAGAGCGGCTCGCTTCGCATCGTAGTTACCGTCGGCTGCTGCAACCTACAAAGTTGTGTCGATACCAATGGCTATCGCAGGCAAGCCAGCTCCCACATGTTTATCTGCGTTATGCCTGTTCCAGCTGCGCCAGCCGTTCTTCCAGTGCGGCAATCCGCGCTTCCAGCTCTTCAATCCGCTCCACCGAAACAGCCCCCGCGCTACGCTCTACCGGATTCCCCCGTGCGGTCATAATCGCTTCAATATCTGCCGGGTCCCCTAGTGCATGGGTATACCGGTCTTCCCGCTGCCCCGCCTGACGCGGCACCAGAAGCGCCAGCCCTCGTGCAATCAGGCGTTCGAGCTGATGCACAACCTGTTCGGCATCCTCAAAGTCATGCATGCGCCCGCTGCGGGTGAGCAACTCGTTGACGGTCTGCGGCCCCCGCAGGAACAGCAGCCCGGTCAGGATCACCTGGGCCGGCACCAGTTCCAGGGCCTTGTCCACACGGTGCTCCCAGCGGTCGGCGCGGCTGCCCATCACCAGGCGCGTGAAGCCTTGGCCTTCGAGCGCGCGCAGGCTCTGGCCGACCTGGCCTTGGCTGAGGTTCATCACCGGCTCGCGGCTGGTCTTCTGGTTGCAGGCCAGCACCAAGGCGTTGAGGGTGAGGGGGTAGGTTTCCGGGTTGGTCGCCTGTTTTTCGATCAGGCAGCCCAGGATGCGGATTTCCGTGCTGTTCAGGCGCGGCTCAGGGGTGTCGGTGTCGTGCTCGGCGGTCATCGCGCTTTCCCTATGCAGTGAAGCCCCTTAGCCTAAGCTTGAAAAAATAAAAGACAAGCGCCAGGCATGGCTATAATCGCGGCTGGTTCCAACCCCGCCATTACCGTGAGACTGTCATGACTATTTCCCTGTACGCCGCTTCCATCCCGGTCTTCAAGCAAATGCTCAACGCCCTCAGCGATGTGCTGAACAAAGCTGAAGCCCATGCCAGCGCCAAGAACATCGAGCCCAACGCCTTGCTGCAAGCGCGCCTGTTCCCGGACATGTTCCCGTTGGTGCGCCAGGTGCAGATCGCCGTGGACTTCGCCAAAGGTGTGTCGGCACGCCTGGCCGAGATCGAAGTACCGAAGTACGAAGACAGCGAAGTCACCTTTGCCGACCTGCAAGCGTTGATCGCCAAGGTCCTGGCCTTTGTCGACACCATCAAGCCCGAGCAGATCGACGGCAAGGAAGGCATCGAGATCGTCACGCGCCCAGGCACCCCGAAAGAGAAGCGCTTCAGCGGTCAGTCCTACCTGCTGACCTACGGCCTGCCGCAGTTCTTCTTCCACGTCACCACCGCTTATGCGCTGCTGCGTCATAACGGTGTGGAAGTGGGCAAGCGCGATTACATGGGCGCGTTCTAAACCCGCAAGCACAAAAAAGCCCGGTGCCGTTCTCTGCGAACGGCACCGGGCTTTTTTATGGGGCTGTGTTAAGCGGCCTGTTCTTCCTTGCCCAAACACGCCGCCGCGGTAAACAGCACATCGGTAGACGAGTTGAGTGCGGTTTCCGCCGAGTCCTGCAGCACGCCGATGATGAAACCGACGGCCACTACCTGCATGGCGATTTCACTGGGGATGCCAAACAGGCTGCACGCCAGGGGAATCAACAGCAGCGAACCACCCGCCACCCCCGATGCACCGCAGGCACACACCGCAGCGACCACGCTGAGCAGCACGGCGGTCGGCATGTCCACGGCGATGCCCAGGGTGTGCACGGCCGCCAGGGTCAGCACGGTGATAGTGATGGCGGCGCCGGCCATGTTGATGGTGGCACCGAGGGGGATCGACACCGAGTAGGTGTCTTCATGCAGGCCCAGGCGTTTGCTCAGTGCCAGGTTGACCGGAATGTTCGCCGCCGAGCTGCGGGTGAAAAACGCGGTGATGCCGCTTTCGCGCAGGCACATCAGCACCAGCGGGTAAGGGTTGCGACGCAGTTTCCAGAACACGATGGCCGGGTTGATCACCAGTGCCACGAACAACATGCAGCCGATCAGCACGACCAGCAGGTGGGCATAGCCGAGCAGGGCGTCGAAACCAGAGGTGGCGAGGGTGGAGGCCACAAGACCGAAGATACCCAGCGGGGCGAAGCGGATCACCACGCGTACGATCAGGGTGACGCCGTTGGACAAGTCGTCCAATACCGTACGGGTGGTCTCACCGGCATGGCGAATAGCGATGCCCATGCCGATGGCCCAGGCGAGGATGCCGATGAAGTTGGCGTTCATCAGTGCACTGACCGGGTTATCCACCACACTGAGCAGCAGGCTTTGCAACACTTCGCCAATGCCCCCAGGAGCGCTCACCGTGGCGTCATGGGTAGCCAATACCAGGAACGACGGAAACATCATGCTGGCAACCACCGCAACCACGGCGGCGGCAAAGGTGCCGAGCAGATACAGGAACAGGATCGGGCGGATATGGGTTTCCTGGCCATGCTTATGGTTGGCAATCGAGGCCATGACCAGCACAAACACCAGGATTGGCGCGACAGCCTTCAGCGCCGTGACAAACACCTTGCCGATAAAACCGGTGGCGCGCGCGGCCTCGGGGAACAGCAGGGCCAGCACGATCCCGGCAATCAGGCCGATGACAATTTGGGAGACCAGGCTGACGCGCATTAAACGTTGCAGCAGGGAAGGGGCAGCAGTCATAAAGAGTTGTCTCTAGTTTTTTTAGTAGGGCACAGCATTGCAGGCAGAAAGTACTGTAGGAAGTAGGCGCGAAGTCTAGCATGCTGTAGGGCACGTCTCGTTTGCTGCGGCATTCCGTCACCCGTTTCAGCCGGGCTTGGTCAAATCCGGACATGTTCTGTTAAGATTCCCCCCTCTCATCTTTCCTCTCCGTCAGCGGGCCCTTCGGGCTGTCGTTGATATCGTCGTTTCTGGAGTTTTCATGTTGTTTCCTATCCTGCTGCTGTCAGCCGCCGGTTTTACCGTGCTGACCACAGAATTCGTCATCGTCGGCCTGTTGCCGTCGATTGCTCGGGACCTGAACGTCAGCGTGTCCCAGGCGGGGCTGCTGGTGACGCCGTTCGCGTTCACCGTGGCCGCGTTCGGCCCGTTCCTCACGGCCTACTGCGCGCGCTTTTCGCGCAAGCGCCTGTTTATCAGCATCCTGATCATGTTTGCAGCGGCCAACACCGTGGCGGCTTTGGCGCCGAATATCTGGGTGATGGCCGTGGCCCGTTTGATTCCCGCCTTGGGCTTGCCAGTATTCTGGGCCCTCGCCAGCGAAACGGCGGTAGACATTGTCGGCCCTGAGTTCGCCGGGCGTGCGATTGAAAAAATCGGCTTTGGCATTGTTTGCGCCACCGTATTTGGTATTCCGGTGGGCACGCTGATTTCCGATATGTTCGGCTGGCGCACCGCGTTCGCCGTGCTCGCTGTGATTGCCCTGGCCAAGGCATTGCTGCTGTATCTCTATCTGCCGGTCACCCCGGCCAAGCACCAGCAGGGCAGTCTGCGTTCGCAATTCAGGATCCTGCGCAGCCCCGTGATGCAGGGGCATATCCTGCTGTCGATCCTGGTGTTCAGTGGCATGTTCACCGCCTATACCTACTTGGCAGATATCCTTGAGCGCCTGGCCGGGTTCGACGGTACGTTGGTGGGCTGGTGCCTGATGGGCTTTGGCGCGGTCGGGCTGATTGGCAACTCCCTTGGCGGACGCGCCGTGGATCGTCACCCATTGATCGCGTCCATGGTGTTCTGCGGGTTCATGATCGCGGGCATGGTGGCAGTGGTGCCGGCGATTCACTCGACCATCGGCCTGGCCGCGGCGATGGCGGTGTGGGGCGTGACCCAGGCGGCGATGTTCCTGGTCAGCCATGTGCGCTTGATGAAGGCCGCGCCCCATGCACCGGCGTTTGCCGCGTCGCTGAATATCGCCGGCGCCAACCTCGGCATTGGCCTGGGCGCGATGGTGGGCGGGCATGTCATCGACACTCTGGGCCTGGGCAGCCTGGGGTTTGCCGCTTCGGGGTTTATCCTGGTGTCGATCCTGCTCGCACTGTGGCTGATGACCGCCAAACCCACGGCGCTCAATGCCTGAGCGATCAGGGCAGGGCGGTAAACAACTCCCGCCGGGCACCCTCGGTAATCGCCACAATGCCGGGGTGCTTGACCTTACGCTCCACTGAGATCGCATAAAACGACTCGGTCACCGCATCGGTCTGGCCAATCAGCGCCACGCCGTATTGGCGCACCACCTCGTCGGCGATCACGCTGGGCGCGATAAAAATCCCACTGCCGGATTGCCCGAAGGCCTGCATCAAGGCGCTGTCGTCGAACTCGCCGATGATGCGGGGTTGAATCTGCTGTTCGGCGAACCAGCGCTGCAAACGGCTGCGTACCACGGTCTCTGCCCCCGGAATCAACAGCGGTGCGCCTTGCAAACACTGTGGGAAATCCCCCCCATGCTGGTCAGCCAACGCCTGGGTGGCGAAAAAACTGATGCCGCATTCTCCCAGTTTCTGGCTGTAGCCCTTGATGTCCAAGTGCGTGGGCATGGGGCTGTCGGAAATCACCAAGTCCAGGCGCTGGATCGCCAGGTCGGCCAGTAAACGTTCGAGTTTGTCTTCACGGCAGGTGATGCGGATCGGTTCGCTCAACTCCATGGTCGGCGCGATCAGCCGGTACACGATGGATTTGGGCACCACATCCGCCACCCCAACGCGGAACGGGATCTGCTGCTCGTCAGGCTGGGCGCGCAGCATCGCCTCCAGTTCATTGCCGGTCTGGAACATCTGCTCGGTGTAGGGCAGCGCCTGGCGCCCGGCTTCGGTCAGTTCAAGCTGGC
Source organism: Pseudomonas sp. MF6767 (assembly GCF_016405475.1). Classification (NCBI taxonomy): domain Bacteria; kingdom Pseudomonadati; phylum Pseudomonadota; class Gammaproteobacteria; order Pseudomonadales; family Pseudomonadaceae; genus Pseudomonas; species Pseudomonas sp. MF6767. The sequence continues at coordinate 72,481 of NZ_JAEKCY010000024.1, forward strand.
GCCCGACCCGCTGAAACAGGGCAATACCGAAGGTCTGCTCCAACAGGCTGATCTGCCCGCTGATGGTCTGCGGCGTGAGGTTCAATTGCTCACAGGCGCGCACGATGCTACCGGTCTTGGCCACCACCCAGAAGTAATGCAGTTGTCGATAATTGAGCATCACGGCCTACACTTCGTAAAAATCGAAGTATACGCGAGAAAAATACGAATTTTCCTGAACTGTTCGCCTGCATAGAATGCCTCGCTATCGAGGGGCCACTACTTGGACCCAATGGTTCTAACGAGGAATACATCATGAAACTCAATTCCCTGGGCGCGGCGTCGTTGCTTGCGCTTTCATTGATAGTGGTCAGCGGCTGTGATCAAGTCGAGAAAAGCGCGCAACAGGTGCTGGGCAAAGCCACCGAGTCGGCCAAGCAGGCCATCGACGAGACCCACAAGGCCGCCGAGCAGGCATTGAGTGAAGCAACCCAGGGCTTGATCAGCCCTGAGAAGCAGGAAAAAGACGCCGAAAACGCTGCTGAATCCGACACCAAAGAAACCTAATTCCCCAGCACTACCACGTCAGGACTGACTTATGGATTACCTTCTACAACTGGCCGCCAGCCCCACCGCCTGGGTCGCACTGGCGACCTTGATCGTCATGGAAATCGTGCTGGGCATCGATAACCTGATCTTTATCTCGATCCTCACCAACAAACTGCCGGAGAAGCACCGGGCCAAGGCGCGGCGCATTGGTATCAGCATGGCGTTGATATTGCGCCTGGGCCTGTTGAGCACCATCGCATTCATCGTGCAATTGACGACACCGGTGTTCGAAGTTTTCGGCCAGGCGTTCTCGTGGAAGGACATGATCCTGATCGCCGGCGGCCTGTTCCTGGTGTGGAAGGCAACCACCGAGATCCATCACAGCATGGACCCGGAGCCTGAAGAGAAGGCAACCGTCAGTAATACCGTGACCATCGGCTTTGCCGCCGCCATCGGCCAGATCCTGATGCTCGACCTGGTGTTCTCCATCGATAGCATCATCACCGCCGTGGGCATGACCGAGCACTTGCCGATCATGATCATTGCCGTGGTGGTCTCGGTGATCGTGATGCTGTTGGCCGCTGAACCGTTGGCCAAGTTCATCAACGACAACCCGACCGTGGTGATGCTGGCCCTGGGCTTCTTGATCATGATCGGCATGACGCTGATCGCCGAAGGCTTCGGCGCCCACGTGCCAAAAGGCTACGTGTATGCGGCCATGGCATTCTCGGCGGCGATCGAATGCTTGAACATCGCCCGGCGTAACCGGCACGCACGTTTGCTCGCTGCGCGCCAGTAACCGCTGAACAAACAGGCCGGCTGTGCTCACAAGAGCCCAGCCGGCCTTTTGCTGTCTGCTAGAATCGGCCCACTTGATAGCTTGAGGTCCCCCATGAACGAGCCGATTCGCCTTACCCAGTACAGCCACGGTGCGGGTTGCGGTTGCAAGATTTCGCCCCAGGTCCTGGAAGTGATCCTTGCGGGCAGCGGTGCACAGAACCTCGACCCCAACCTGTGGGTGGGCAATGCCTCCCGCGACGATGCGGCGGTATACGCCATCGACGACGAGCGCGGCGTGGTGTCCACCACGGACTTTTTCATGCCGATTGTCGACGACCCGTTCGACTTCGGCCGCATCGCCGCCACCAATGCCATCAGCGATATCTACGCCATGGGCGGCGATCCCTTGATGGCCATCGCCATTCTCGGCTGGCCGGTCAATGTGCTCGCGCCGGAGATTGCCCGCGAAGTGATTCGCGGCGGTCGGGCGGTGTGCGACGCAGCTGGCATTCCGCTTGCGGGCGGGCATTCCATCGACGCGCCGGAGCCGATCTTCGGCCTGGCCGTGACCGGCATCGTGCAAAAGCGCCATATGAAGCGTAACGACACGGCTACCGCCGGTTGCCGCCTGTACCTGACCAAGCCCCTGGGCATCGGCATCCTCACCACCGCCGAGAAGAAGGGCAAGCTGCGCGAGGCGGATATCGGCCTGGCGCGTGACTGGATGTGCACACTCAACAAGCCGGGCAGCCGTTTCGGCAAGTTGGCCGGTGTGACGGCCATGACCGATGTCACTGGTTTCGGCCTGCTTGGCCACCTGGTGGAAATGGCCGATGGCAGTGGCCTGACGGCCCGTATCGACTATGCAAAGGTTCCGCGCCTGCCGGGGGTGGAGTATTACCTGGACCAGGGCTGCGTGCCGGGTGGCACCTTGCGCAACTTCGAGAGCTACGCCAGCAAGCTGGGGCGTGTGCAGGAGCTGCACAAGCGCGTGCTGTGCGACCCCCAGACCAGCGGTGGCCTGCTGATCGCCGTTACCCCAGAAGGTGATGCCGAGTTCCACGCCGTGGCTGCCGAGCTGGGCTTGGCCCTTGAGCCTATCGGTGAACTGCTGGAGCGACAGACCAACGCGGTTGAGGTGATTTGATGGCGACGGACATCACCGATTACCGCGACATTTTCCTCAACGACCGGCCGATGATGGATACCCGCGCGCCGGTCGAATTCACCAAGGGCGCGTTCCCCGGGGTGATCAACCTGCCGCTGATGACCGACGATGAGCGCCAGCGAGTCGGCACCTGTTACAAGCAGCAAGGCCAGCAAGCGGCGATCGTGCTGGGGCATGAACTGGTGTCGGGGGCAATCAAGGCCGAGCGCATCGAACAGTGGGCGCAGTTTGCCCAGGCTAACCCCAATGGCTATCTGTACTGCTTTCGGGGCGGCCTGCGTTCGCAGATCGTGCAGCAATGGTTGAAAACCGAAGCGGGCATCGAATACCCCCGCGTCGGCGGTGGCTACAAGGCCATGCGTACCTTCCTGCTGGAAACCCTGGAGCAGGCGACTGCCCAGTGTGATTTCGTACTGCTGGGCGGCATGACCGGCACCGGCAAGACCGAAGTGCTCGGCCAACTGCGCAATGCCCTGGATTTGGAAGGGCACGCCAACCATCGCGGTTCCAGTTTCGGCAAGCGCGCCACGGCGCAACCCACCAATATCGACTTCGAAAATCGCCTGGCGGTGGATTTGCTGAAGAAGCGCGCAGGTGGTATCGAGCAGTTTGTGGTCGAGGACGAGAGCCGCATGATCGGCAGCTGTGCGCTGCCGCTGCCATTGCACAAGGGCATGCAGACGTTTCCTATGGTGTGGCTGGAAGACAGCGTCGAGGGCCGTGTCGAGCGCATCCTGAAGGATTACGTGGTGGACCTGTGCGCCGAGTTCATTGAGGTGTTTGGGGAAACCGGCCAGCGATTATTTGCCGAGCGCCTGACTCAGAGCCTGGCCAATATTCACAAGCGCCTGGGCGGCGAGCGTTTCCAACGGTTGCAGGCGGTGTTGCAGGAGGCCCTGGCCGAACAGGCACGCAGCGGCGCAGTGGAGCTGCATCAGGTATGGATTGAAGGCTTGCTGCGTGAGTACTACGACCCGATGTATGCGTTCCAGCGCGAGAGCAAGGGCGCGCGTATCGAGTTTGCCGGGGAGCAGGGTGCGGTGGTGGAGTATTTGCGCGAGCGAGCAGCTCGGGTGGGGTGACCTTTCGGACGCCATCGCAGGCAAGCCAGCTCCCACCTTTGTATGTATTCACACTTAAAAAGGTGGGGGCTGGCTTGCCTGTGATGAGCATAGGTATCTACACAACTTCGGCGCGACGCTGGACCTGTGGCGAGGGAGCTTGCTCCCGTGATGGCCTGGCAGCCGACGTTGATCGAGCTGACGCACCGCGATCCAACTGTGGGAGCTGGCTTGCCTGCGAAGACGGCCTGACAGTCAACACAGTTGGACCCTGTACATATCCATTCCTGCGGTAACGGCCACCTAGGGTTCCGCCCTGACGGCGGCTCACTTTGCAAAAGCCGGGATGCCGGCCCAGGCCAAAGTAAGCAAAACGCTCTTGCCCCACCACTCGGCACCTCGCCTATGCTGCGATGAGGCCATCAGCCCCACTTGAAATCTAAAGAATTACCGCTCCAATCAACCCACACACCACCCCCACCAGCATGGTCAAGCCGGCTACCGTCACCAGCACCCGCGCATCGAAATCCTTGCGCAGCATCAGCAGTGACGGCAGGCTCACGCTCGGCAGGGTCATCAGCAAGGCAACGGCCGGGCCGGTGCCCATGCCCAGGGCCATCATGGTTTGTACGATGGGAATCTCTGCCGCTGTCGGAATCACAAACAGCGTGCCCACAATCGCCAGCGGCACCAGCCACACCAGGCTGTCGGCCATCGCCCCGTCCACATGAGGGAACAGCCAAACCCGTGCCGCGCCGAGGATCAGCACCGCCAGGATATAAACCGGGATAGTGCTCCAGAACAGCTGCCACAGCGTGCGTAACCAGCGGCTCAGGAACGGTTGCGACTCCACTGTGCTGACGTCGGCAACGGCTTCAAGTGCTGCTTCCGGCACCTGGTCCGGGCGCGCAATGCGCTGTGCCACCAGGGACACGCCCACCACCAGCACAATCCCCGCCACCAGCCGCAGCGCGGTGAAACCCCAGCCCAGCACAAAGCCCATGAACACCAATGTCGCCGGGTTCAATACCGGGTTGGCAATCCAGAACGCCAGCGCCGCGCCGACCGACACCTGCTGGCGGCGCATGCCCGCCGCCACCGGGGCCGCGCAGCAACTGCACATCATCCCCGGCAGGGCGAACAGCCCACCGCGCAGGGTCGAGCCCAGCCCGGCGCGGCCAAACAGGCGCAGCAGCCAGTCGCGGGGGATCAATACCTGCAGCAATGAACCGAGGATCACTGCCAGTACGGCGGCTTTCCAGATGGCCAGGAAATACACCTGGGCATAGGCCAGCGCCGCCGCCAGAGGCGAGCTTTGCTGGTCATTGAGAATCGAGGCGCCAATGCTGTGGTTGTCGGCCGCTACAAACGCCTTTAGGTAGTAGGGCGACCACTTCACATAGTAGAGGCCGATGCAGGCCACCAGGAGAAACAGCGCAGGTTTGCACCAGAATGCCCAGCCGCGGTTGGGCTGGGTGGAAGCGAGGTTGGACATGGAGATGATCCGCAGGTGAGTCGATAGCCCGGCATCATACGCCCCTGCGGCCCAAGCTTCAGATATCTGCGCTGACCTGGGTCGGGTCCGGGCAGTTTTCCCCGCCGTTATTCAGCCCTTGCTTGTAGTTGCGGCTGAGCAGCGAAGCCTTGCCGTTGTGCCAGGTCAATGTCAGCACGTACAGGGAGTCGTAGTCATTTCCAGACCAATCATCGGTAATGGTGTGTTTTTCGCCGGCGGCTTCGCTGGCGACTTTGTTGATCAGTTCCGGCAAGTAACCATGGGACCAGGCCGTGTAGATGGTCGCGTTGCGGTACTTGTCCTCGACCAGTTCTTCGGCCAGGGCACTGGTGTCATTCGCTGAGAACTCGATGTTCACCGGCAGGCCGAGCTTGATCGCGCTGGGGCTGATGGTGATCAGTGGGCGAATGTAGCTGTAGGAGTTATCCAGTTCGCCTTCCTCGACGTTACGCGTCGGGTTGGCAGCGAACACATAGTTGGCTTTGCCGAACTTTTCCGGCAACAGAGTCGCCAGGTTCATGGCGCGGTTCAGGCCCTGGCAATTGAGTTGGCCCAGGCCTCCGGCCGGTTTTTCGCCGTGGCGCAGGAATACCAGGGTTTGTACGCCATCGACCGGTTGCGCACGGCTTTCACGGGCGTCCAGGGCGGTGACGATGGCAGCGCTGACCAGCAGCAGCGGCAATACCATGTAGGAATAACGTTTGAGTCGTGGCACAAGGCGCAGAGGCTTGATCTTCATGATAGGTTCGAGTCTTCGTGCGTCGGGTTAAGGCGGACAAGCCCGGCCCCAGTGACGCATCAGCGTCCTGCGGTGTTCCCTGTCGATATAGCAAGCAGCCTCCATTCATTGTTCGGGCGCTCTTAAGAGTGCATTCGGGCGCTTTGGTTCGCCCACGCGGGATACTAGCTGGCAAATGTTGCGCAACGATGACCCATGCACGATGGCAGGCAGATGACTATCATGGGGACTTTCCGACCAGGGGGTTCTCGATGAACGCACTCGCCGCTTTCCCGATCAACAGCAAATGGCCCGCCCAGCACCCGGAACGCTTGCAGTTGTATTCGTTGCCTACGCCCAATGGCGTCAAGGTGTCGATCATGCTCGAAGAACTGGGCCTGCCTTATGAGGCGCACAAGGTCAGCTTCGACACCCAGGACCAGTTGTCTCCCGAGTTCCTGTCCCTGAACCCCAACAACAAGATCCCTGCGATCATCGACCCCAACGGCCCGAGCGGGCAGCCGTTGGCGTTGTTCGAATCCGGCGCGATCCTCATTTACCTGGCGGAAAAGACTAGCCAGTTGCTCTCCGAAGACCCGGCCACACGCTATGAAACCCTGCAATGGTTGATGTTCCAGATGGGCGGCATTGGCCCGATGTTTGGTCAACTGGGGTTCTTCAACAAATTCGCCGGCAAGGCGTATGAGGACAAGCGCCCGCGTGATCGCTACGCCGCCGAATCGCGGCGCTTGCTGGGCGTGCTGGAAAAGCGCCTGCTGGGCCGCACCTGGATCATGGGCGACGAGTACAGCATCGCCGACATTGCCATCTTTCCGTGGGTTCGCAACCTGATCGGGTTCTACGAGTCCGGTGACCTGGTAGGCATCACCGATTTCCCTAACGTACTGCGCGCGTTGGACGGCTTTGTCGCACGTCCTGCGGTGATCCGTGGCCTGAACATTCCGAGCTGATGCATGCCGACTTTCGATTTTCAACAACTGGACGTATTCAGCAGCGTACCGCTCAAAGGCAACCCCTTGGCCGTGGTGCTGGGGGCCGATAGCTTCACCGACCAGCAGATGGCGGACTTTGCCAATTGGACCAACCTCAGCGAAACCACGTTTTTACTGACGCCGCGCGACCCACGTGCTGACTATCGGGTAAGAATCTTCACCACCCTCAAAGAGCTGCCGTTCGCCGGGCATCCAACCTTGGGCAGTTGCCACGCCTGGTTGCAGGCTGGCGGCGTGCCACGTGGGGAGGAGATTATCCAGGAGTGCGAAATCGGCTTGGTGCGTATTCGTCGCCAGGGTGACCAACTGGCGTTTATCGCGCCGCCATTGTTGCGTGCAGGGCCCGTGGAGGCGCCGTTGTTGGAGCGCGTGCGCCTGGCTTTGAAGCTGGCGCCCGAGGCGATTGTGCGCAGCCAGTGGGTCGACAATGGTGCGGGTTGGCTGGCGGTGATGCTGGCTGATCGTGACGCGGTGCTTGCGTTGCAACCGGACTATGCGCAACTGCTGGGTCTGGCCGTAGGGGTGATCGCTCCCTGTGATCCGACGCGTGATGCGGTGGACGCGCAATTTGAAGTGCGCGCTTTTGTCGCTGGCGATGGCGCCGCCGAAGACCCGGCCACCGGCAGCTTGAATGCCGGCGTGGCCCAGTGGCTGCTCGCCGAGGGCCTGGCGCCCAGCCGTTACGTGGTCAGCCAAGGCACGGCGATCGGGCGAGCGGGGCGTATTCATATCGAGCGCCAGGGCGATGAAATCTGGGTGGGCGGTGCCGTAGCGTTGTGCATCGAAGGGCGTCTACAGCTGTAAATCAATGAATTGTTACGCACCCGGCAATACACTATTGGCCCCTCGGCATTTGTGTTGCCGGGACTTGGGGGCATAAGCTTTCGCCCCAAAGTGTTCAGCCATTTTTCAGGATTGCCATGACCAGCCAGTTCCCCCAAGCCCGCCCACGTCGCCTGCGCCGCTCCCCGGAGCTGCGTGGCCTGTTCCAGGAAAGTGAGTTCACCCTCAACGACCTGGTACTGCCGATTTTTGTCGAAGAAGAAATCGACGACTTCGTGCCCATCACCAGCATGCCGGGTGTGTTGCGCATTCCTGAGAAAAAACTCGCCGGTGAGATCGAGCGTTACGCCCGCGCCGGCATCAAGTCGGTGATGACCTTCGGCGTCTCCCACCACCTCGACGCCAGCGGCAGCGACACATGGAAAGAACGCGGCCTGGTTTCGCGCATGTCCTCGATCATCAAGGACGCCGTGCCGGAAATGATCGTGATGTCCGACACCTGCTTCTGCGAATACACAGACCACGGCCACTGCGGTGTGATGCACGGTGCCCATGTCGACAACGACGCGACCCTGGTCAACCTCGGCAAACAAGCCGTGGCCGCCGCCCGCGCCGGCGCCGACGTGATCGCTCCTTCAGCCGCGATGGACGGCCAGGTCCAGGCCATCCGCCGTGCCCTGGATGACGCCGGCTTCACCCACATCCCGATCATGGCCTACTCCACCAAATTCGCCTCGGCCCTCTACGGCCCCTTCCGAGAAGCCGGCGGCAGCGCGCTCAAGGGCGACCGCAAAAGCTACCAGATGAACCCGATGAACCGCCGCGAAGCCGTGCGCGAATCGCTGCTGGACGAACAGGAAGGCGCCGACGCGCTGATGGTCAAGCCTGCCGGTGCCTACCTCGACATCATCCGCGACATCCGCGAAGCCTCGCGCCTGCCGGTGGCGGCGTACCAGGTGAGCGGTGAGTACGCGATGATCAAGTTCGGCGCACAGGCCGGGGCGATTGATGAGGATCGAGTGGTGCGCGAGACGTTGGGGTCGATCAAGCGGGCGGGGGCGGATTTGATATTTACGTATTTTGCGATGGATTTGGCGTTGGCGGGGATTTAAAGGCGGCGTTTAGCCCTGTGGCAAAGGAGGTTAGTTGCCACGGGGCATCCGCTAGATCTGCACCGATTCAGCCCATCGCTGGCAGAAATCATGCTGCTGTTGTATATCATTGGTGAGATCGTTTTCCTCGTGAGCGAATATATGTACAACCTCCCCATCTGGCCGCCCCAGTGTTAGCTCGTAAGCAATAAGACCATTTGACATATGTGAGGACATACCTGATGTATGAACGTTAATTTTTCCGCCTTTGCAAAGAAAAACGGTGTCTTTCATATCCGCTCTCAATACACCGAAGCAGTCGTATAAATCCATTGCTGTATAGGTTTTTTTTGTCCCATTGCTTAGCAAAAGATAAAGGGTGGGCTTGCCTCCTTCGTATTCGATCACTGCGCTGTCACGTATACCGTTTTTAATGATGGTGATTTCACGCGATTTCATGGGTATTTCCTATTAGGGTTCAATATTGTGTATCCCTTGAAGGTACCGTCTTCGTTGACTGGCGATGCACCTAAAATATCCTTGGTATCAATTCGTCCAGGAATTGCGATTTCTAACTCGTTTCTATGTTTGGAACGTGCGCCCAACGCTTTATTTACGTTTATTCCAGGGATTTTTTTTAGGGTGTAAAGAAAGCCTTCCTCGAAGCCAAAATTTGAAGCGAATACCAAGGCTTGTTTCCTTGAGGTCGAAGTAGGGACGAAATTGCTGGGAGGGCTGGCATTATTCAACGTGTGCAGGAATAGGTCTGTGCTGGCGCCTCTACTTTCAAAACCTCTTTCAAAAATTTCATCTGGCTCTCTTAAATCCCCGCGAAATAGATATTCTCTTTTTTTATCTGAGCTGGGGAGCGAGGGAGCCCCCTCATCTACCTTTGCCTGGCCGTGGGAGGTTTCAGTACGTTGATGTGGCGTACATCCATCTGCACCTGGACACGTACTTAAGCCTAGCTGATCCACCCACCCCGTGGGATTGGGCACATACCGGTACCCATTGATCCCACCCGCCAACCTCACCGGGTCCGGTGTCAGGTAACGACCAATATCCGGATTGTAGTAGCGATGGCGGTTGTAGTGCAGGCCGCTTTCCGCATCGAAATACTGCCCTTGAAAGCGCAGCGGGTTGTCAATGTTGCCTACGTCGAGCCGGGCGATCTGGCCGTAGGCGCGGTAGTGGGCGGACCAGACGATTTCGCCCTCGGGGTTGGTCAGTTCCTGCGGGGTGCCGAGGTGGTCGAGTTGGTAGTGGTAGGGCTTGGTTTCTTTTGCGCCGAAACCTTCCAATAGTGCCAATGGGCGGAAGCTGTCGGGTTCGTAGAGGTAGCTGCGATGGCGCTCTGCATGGTGTTCGGCAATCAGCTTGTCGCCTTGCCAGAAAAACTCGGTGGTCTTGCCGTCTACGGTCTTGCTGATGCGCCGCCCAAATGGGTCATAGCGATAACTGGCGGTTTCGCCGTTGGGCTTTGTGATGCTGATTAACCGATGCTGGCAGTCGTAGCGGTACTCAGTAACGAGTTGCTGGCTTTTGCCGCGCCGTTCGCGGATGAGGTTGCCGAAGGCGTCGTAGTCGTAATGACGGTCGCCCTGAATCATCAGACGATTCGCCGCGACGATGTCCGGGCCGGGGCGGTCTTGCATCAGCAGGTTGCCGGCGGGGTTGTGGGCGAAGCGTTCCTGTACGTCCTGGGAGTGGTCGGCGCGGGTCAGGCGGTTTAGCGGGTCGTAGCGGTAAAGGTGTTCGCCTTTGCGAGTGTCGAGCAGGCGGGTGAGGTTGCCGCTTTTGTCGTAGTCGTATTGGCGTTGGTAGAGGTAGTTTTGCTGCTGCGTAACGGCGTGGGCGTGCAGACGATTCTGGTCGTCGTAGTGGTAGTGGCTGAGCAGTTGGCCTTGCTGGCGCTGATGCTCGCGGCCGCTCTTGAACAGATGTGAGGTGAGCA
>NZ_JAEKCY010000025.1:0-80281 GCF_016405475.1 Pseudomonas sp. MF6767
TGCTCACCTCACATCTGTTCAAGAGCGGCCGCGAGCATCAGCGCCAGCAAGGCCAACTGCTCAGCCACTACCACTACGACGACCAGAATCGTCTGCACGCCCACGCCGTTACGCAGCAGCAAAACTATTTCTACCAACGCCAATACGACTACGACAAAACCGGCAACCTTACCCGCCTGCTCGACACCCGCAAAGGCGAACACCTTTACCGCTACGACCCGCTAAACCGCCTGACCCGCGCCGATCACTCCCAGGACGTACAGGAGCGCTTCGCCCACAACCCGGCCGGCAACCTGCTGATGCAAGACCGCCCCGGCCCGGACATCGTCACGGCCAACCGCCTGATGATCCAGGGCGACCGGCACTATGACTACGACGCCTTCGGCAACCTCATCCGCGAACGACGCGGCAAGGGCCAGCAACTCGTCACTGAGTACCGCTACGACTGCCAGCATCGGTTGGTCGGGGTTACAACGCCCAACGGCGAAACCGCCAGCTATCGCTATGACCCGTTTGGACGCCGCATCAGCAAAACCGTGGACGACAAAACCACCGAGTTTTTCTGGCAAGGCGACAAGCTGATTGCCGAACACCATGCAGAGCGCCATCGCAGCTATCTCTACGAACCCGACAGCTTCCGCCCATTGGCCCTGTTGGAAGGTTTCGGCCCAAAAGAAACCACGCCCTACCACTACCAACTCGACCACCTCGGCACCCCGCAGGAACTGACCAACCCCGAAGGCGAAATCATCTGGTCCGCCCACTACCGCGCCTACGGCCAGATCGCCCGGCTCGACGTGGGCAAGGTCGACAATCCGCTGCGGTTTCAAGGCCAGTATTTCGATGCGGAAAGCGGGCTGCACTACAACCGCCATCGCTACTACAATCCGGATATTGGTCGTTACCTGACACCGGACCCGGTGAAGTTGGCGGGTGGGGTCAACGCATACCGATACGCGCCAAATCCGACAGGCTGGATAGACCCGCTGGGGTTGAACTCGTGTCCTGATGGGGATGGCTGCAAACCAACTCATAGTGCCGATGATTCGACAAAACACGCGAAAGCTAACAATGGCGAGCCAACGCTGCCCGCACCAGCATCAACGCCAGAGAAAACGGTTCGGGTTAGGCACTACACAAATAGGAAAGGATCGAAAGGAATTGAAAATGATGGCGTGATATTGGCTCAAGATAACAATAGAGTGTATCTCGAGCCTGCGAAAAACAAGGTACTTAGTCCTGTCGATGCCCAAGATAAATACCAAATTGCAAAAGGCAAGGGTCGAGACTACATTGAGATGGATGTACCTGAATCAAGATTAGAATGGGTGAAAAACCCTAGGTATAACGTCATGGAGCTAACCGTAAGGGGGAATTTAGAAATAAACAACCCTACATTCACGAGAAGAAAGTAATGCTAGAGAAAAACAAAGAAATAATACTTGTAGGCGAGGAAGCGCTTGAAGCCTTGAAAGAAATTGAATTCATATTGATATCTCTTCACAAAATTGGCAGCTTTTATGCTGACAAACCTGGCGCAGTGGAAGAATATAGAAGAACAACTACTGACTTCATCGACAACTGCGAGGTCACCAAGCGTCTTGCAAGGGTTCGCACGATAATCTCTCATAATTTTGACGATTCTATCGGCGACGATGATATGGATGATATGGAAAGACATTTACTAGGCTTGAAATCCTGGAAACCAGCATCAACAGAAAAAACTCATTCCAACACAGGAAAATTCTCTTTTTCGGATGGAGTCATCGATCAACTAACCGCTAAACAAGATGAGCTATTAATGGTCTTTACGGACCAGCAAGAACAAACTTTCTTAATTACCTTCCACAAATTAATCTCCTTTCATAGATTAAGCTCAGCGGGTAGTAAAGTATGCGATATGCATGAGAAAAAGACCTCTACTCTTTCGCAGGAGAACGTGTGTATTGATCCAAATGAGGCAATTACAACTTACTGCTTCAAGTCTGGCAGTGGTGAGACTGTTCTTGCAATCATTGCAAGCGGTTACAGCGTTGAACGCATATGACAACCACATTCATTCAGGAATCAAACATAAATTACTGGGACGAGTTCGATGGAAGTATATTCCTTAGCAAAATCTTCAGCCACCCCGTCAAAATTGGAAAAATAGCGCTATTTTCTTTTACAATAAAAAATTACCACCTTACTATTTCCATGGATTTCGACATACCCGACTTCCCAGACAACTTACCTGAAAAATGGAAAAGCGCAGAGTACAACATGTGCAGAACTGGTATCACTTGCAATGATATTAAAGACCTAAAAATCTTAAATCTCCCTATACATGAGGTGTTTACCGTACAAATCAATAGAAAAAATGACTATTTCACATTCGAAGCCACCAGCGACGGCGCGTCCATCAAATTCAGTACAAAATCAATTTCAATTACCGACCCCACTGTTTACATCAACGGACCGGACGACTACTACTTCAAATAATACAAAAATATGATTACGACTCGCGGAGACACATCCATGCGTGGCATACCAACAGACCACCTCGAGAAAGAAAATACAGCTTGAGTAAATCTGCCCTCTTCCTTCGGCAAGGCACCAAAAACAAAAGATCATTATGTATTCAAGGATAAAACATGGAAAATTGGAATGACCTTGATGGTTCTATCTTTTTCAACAAAGTGTTCAGCCAGTCTATTGAAATCGGAAAAGCCTACATCCATTCGTTAAGTATAGAAAATGATCAGGATGATTTTGGCATCGGCTTTGACATACCAAATTTTCCTGACCGACTGCCGGAAAAATGGAAAGACAAAGGATATAACACATGCAGAATTGGATTGACCTGCTCCAACATTACCAAACTAAAAATAACAAACCTTCCTCTCAGAGAAGTTTTTAACATAGAAATACTAAAAGAGAACGAGCATTTCTTTTTCACAGCGAAATCGAAAAATGCTTCTGTTGAATTCAAGGCTAAATGGCTATCCCTATCCGGCCCCTCGGTCTATATGAACTGCCCTGAACCAGAAGATCACAACTGGTCAGACGACTCCTTATAAAACCCATGAGCTTATTTACGAAACTGCAACTATGGGAGCCATAGCAAAGGCCAATTCGCCCTGCCCTCCAGCCCAATCTACACTCCATCCATGTTGTTTCAACGGACAGAGGATTCACCACCATGGGCAAACGTCACCCCAATCTTCCCGCCTGGCAATGGCGTCAGTACCCACAGAACCATCAGCACCCAACCAACCTGGCGTTGCACCTGATTGCCGTGCCGCTGTTTATCGTCGGTTTTCTGCTGATCGTGTCAGGCGTGTTCAGCCTTAGCCTGGCCAGCTTCGCGGTCGGTGTCATTGGCATTGTCGCGGGCCTGGCGTTGCAGCGTCACGGCCATAGCCTGGAAGCCCAGGCCAGTGAGCCGTTCAGCGATCGCAAAGATGCGGTGCAGCGCCTGGTGGTTGAGCAGTTCGTGACCTTCCCGCGCTTTGTGCTCAGCGGTGGCTGGTGGCGCGCCTGGCGGCAGCGGCACCACCACTGACCGGCGGGTTCAGGCGAACACCACCACGGTCTGGCGGCTGAGGGCGATCAACTCGCCGGTCGGGCTCCACAAGGCAGCGGCAGCGTGGCCATAGCCGTCGCGGGCGTGTTCGATGTTGACGTGGTACTGGCACCAGTCGAGCGTAGTCAGGTCTTGCAACGGCTGGATGAACTCGATGGTCCAGGTCAGGGTGCTGCCCGGCGCGGGCTTTTTCAGGTGTGGCAGCAACGCCGGTGGCCAGGCGTCGACCAGGGCGAGGATATGCGCCTCGGTCAGTGGCTCCTCTTTCACATCCCCCCGCAACCGTACCCAGCCGCCCATGTCGCGGGATTTATTGCCGGTAAACGGCAGGCCACCGACACTCCAGCGCATCGCCAGATGCCGCATGAATTCGGGGGTAACACCCTTGATATAGGGCAGTTCCTGGCACTCATCCCAATGTTTGAATACCGGTGGCGGCTCACTTGCCACGTCAATTTCGGAGGGGCGAGAGGCGCCAAAACTGGCCTGGACCAGGGTCGCCACTTCACCGTTCTGCACCACGCGCCCCAGCAACTGGCTGACCGCCTTGCCTTCGCGCAGCACTTCGACTTGATAGCTGGCAGTTACATCCGGCGCTACCGGGCCGACAAAGGTGATGGCCAGCGAGCGCAGCGGTCGGTCCGCCGGCACCTGGGCGCGCAGCGCCTCGTACTGCAAGGCAGCGACCAGCCCGCCAAAGGTGGCCCGGCCCTGGGCCCATTCGGCAGGGATGGTGACATCCAGCGGATTGCTACGGGCAGCGTCGAGCAAATCACTAAAGCGCATGGCGACCTCACATCAAGAAAATCGTGGAGGAATCTTAACCATCGAATTGCACAGGCACAGCGCCCATTCCGGCCAAAAACCGGACCGGTTTAAAAACACTCGGCGCTGAGCGTGTCCAGCACACGGTCGGCCTTGCCTTGCGCCTTGAGCATGGTGCGCTGCCACACTGCTACGCAGGGTTGCAGGTCTGGCTCATGGCCGGCCTGGGCCAGCCACTGCCAACAGTCATGCCAGTTACCCAGCGCACTCTGGGCCTTCTTCAAGTGCGACAGGGCGTTGGTGGGTAATTTGTCCAGCTCGGGATACGCCTCGGCGGCATAGCGCACACGTTTGATCAGCAACCGTAGCCGGTGGCGGTCATGATCGGGGTCCTTCAAGGCGCCATCGAGTGCCTGCCATTGCTTGGCCAGGCGTTTCTGGATGCGCGGGCGCAAGCCCTTGAGCAGTTTCTGATGCTGGGACGCGCGGATAAACCGTGGGAACGCATCCAGAATCAGCAGCAAGTGCGCCAGCTCCGGGCTTTGCGCCACCTGGCGATAAGCCTCGGGCTGCAGACGCAGGCGTCGATCAGCCGCGTCGTGATAACCGTGCTGATGCAAATACGCCGCCAGCACCTCTCGGTCGCGTAGCGGCGTAGTCAGTTGGCCAACCGTGCTGGCGGCCAATTCAAGCTGTTCGACACCGGGCAGCCCGCGCAAAGGGCGCAACAGGCTGCGCAGGCGGCGTACCGTGGTGCGCAAATCATGCAAGGCTTCATCGTCAGTGACGGCGGCGAGGCGAGCCTGGCAGCTCAGTAACCCTACTTCCAGGCCAATGACCTGAGCGACTAACTGATTGACCAACGCTGACATCCTGCCCTCACTTTCCGATGAAAAATCCTATCCGCCGCAGGGTCATCGCCCGGCGCGAGACTCACGAATGTAGAACCGCGCCTTTTCGGCCTTGTTGGAGCAACCCTCGAACGCTTCAAACTGCTGCTGAGTCTTGGCGCTAGTCAACAGCGACAAAGCCTTGGAGTAGCTGACAGTGCCAGCAAAACCTTCGGCCTTGGCCAGGTCCAGCTCTTTCCAGGCGGCGTCCAATTGCGAGCCACAGCTGTCGCGATACGCGGTTTTCCCGGCACAGCCAGCCAAGGCCAACACGATCACAGGCACACAGATCCAGGCTTTCATTGATGACACCTCAAATATACAAATTCAGTCGTAGCCTGTAGACGTTGCCTACAGGGAAAAGTGCCTTGTCCTTAGCCTGAAATCAGTAGTACCTATTGCCAGAGCATACCCGAGGCTGATCGCCAGCCTGGAAAAATATTGCGCGCTGTCAGCAAGGATTGAAGCAGGCCCCTTGATGGGTGCATTGTGGGCCCCTGTTTTGCGAAGGATCTGGCCATGAAGAAACGTGTTGCCTTAGTGCTGGGCTCCGGTGGGGCCAGGGGCTACGCCCATATCGGGGTGATCGAAGAAATCGAACGACGCGGCTATGACATCGCCTGTATCGCCGGCTGTTCCATGGGCGCCGTGGTGGGTGGGATCTACGCCGCCGGCAAGCTCGACGAGTACCGCAACTGGATCGAAAGCCTGGACTACCTCGACGTATTGCGCCTGGTAGATGTGAGCTTTCGCCTGGGAGCGATCCGCGGTGAGAAGGTGTTCGGGCAAATCCGCAAGATTGTCGGCGATATCAATATCGAGGAGCTGCGCATCCCCTACACCGCCGTCGCCACCGACCTCACCAACCAACAGGAGATCTGGTTCCAGGAAGGCTGCCTGCACCAGGCCATGCGCGCCTCCGCGGCCATCCCCAGCCTGTTCACACCGGTGATGCAGGGCAACCGCATGCTGGTGGACGGCGGCCTGCTCAACCCGCTGCCCATCGTTCCGGTGGTATCGAGCCATTGCGACTTGATCATTGCGGTCAACCTCAATGCCACCAACCAGAAACACTACCAATTGCCGGTAATTCCGCGCCCGCCGGCGTTCAAGAGCCGCTTCAACAGCCTGGCCAAGTCACTGGGCTCCCACCTGCCATTTCGCCGCAAGCAGGCCGAGCAGTTGATGAAGCTGGAACAAGAAGCCTTGCAGGCCCAGGCCGCCGAAATCAACCCGTGGCTGGAGTCTGCCGAACCCGAAGCCCAGCAACCTGCCGCGGCGCCCGAGAAAGCCGGTGCACCGAAGTCGGCCACCGGCTCGTTCATCATCGACAACGTCGGGCCTGCCTCGTTGCTGGATCTGATCAACCAGAGTTTCGAGGTGATGCAAACCTCATTGGCACAGTACAAGATCGCTGGGTATCCGCCCGATGTGCTGATCAACGTGCCAAAGCGGGTGTGCCGCTTTTTCGAGTTCTATAAAGCGCCGGAACTGATCGCTTTGGGGCGGGAGATTGCCAGTGATACGTTGGATCGGTATGAGAGTGAGCAGAGTTGAGCGTGTAAGTGTTGCGGATGGCCTCATCGCGGGCAAGCCCGGCTCCCACAGGGAAATGCATTTCAGCTGTGGGAGCTGGCTTGCCTGCGATGGCGCCAGCACAGGCACCAAACGCTCAGGCACTTAGCAACCGATACCCCACCCCCGCCTCAGTCACGATAAACCGTGGCTGGGTCGGGTCATCCGCCAGCTTCTGGCGCAAGTGCCCCACCACGATACGCAGGTAGTGGCTGTCCTCGGTATGGGTTGGCCCCCAGATGTCCTTGAGCAGCTGCTGTTGGGTAATCACCCGCCCCGGGTGGCGTGCCAACTGCGCCAGCACTGCGTATTCCTTGCGGGTCAGCGCCACTTCGGCACCGTCCAGCAAAACGCGGCGATAGGCCAGGTCGACCGTCAGCGGGCCAAAACTCAAGGCGGCTTCCTGAGCCTCTCCGGCCGGTGCCTGGCGCAACAGCGCACGCACCCGGGCAAGAAACTCCTGGATGCCGAACGGTTTGGTCACGTAGTCATTGGCGCCACCGTCGAGGGCCTCGACCTTCTGACCTTCGCTGGCCCGCACCGACAGCACCAGCACCGGCACGCTCGACCACTCGCGAAACTCGCGCAGCACCTGTTGGCCGTCCATGTCGGGCAGGCCCAGGTCGAGTACCAGCAGATCCGGTTTGCTCAAGGCCGCCTGCGCCAGGCCTTCGTTGCCGGTGCCGGCTTCGATTACCTTATAGCCTTGGGAAGCCAGGCTGATGCGCAGGAATTTGCGGATCTGCGGTTCGTCATCAATGACAAGAATCG
The DNA here is from genome assembly GCF_016405475.1 of Pseudomonas sp. MF6767. Classification (NCBI taxonomy): domain Bacteria; kingdom Pseudomonadati; phylum Pseudomonadota; class Gammaproteobacteria; order Pseudomonadales; family Pseudomonadaceae; genus Pseudomonas; species Pseudomonas sp. MF6767. Next base: position 7,567 of record NZ_JAEKCY010000025.1, read on the forward strand.
TCGCGGTCTGGCTCATGGTGTCTCATTAAAACCCATTAAAAAAATCACCCTCTGTAGGAGCGAGCTTGCTCGCGAAAAACCTCTAGGCAACGCGTGCATTCAGGAAGCCATCATTATCGTTAACGACCTTCGCGAGCAAGCTCGCTCCTACAAGGTTTACTCCAGGGCAGGTTGTGTGGGCAGCGGTAAAAACAAGGTGATGCAGGTGCCCCGCCCGTCAATGCCATCGGCTACGCTGATATGCCCACCGTGCGCACCGACCATGCCCTGGCAGATCGCCAAGCCGAGGCCGGTGCCCTGCCCGCCTCGATCACCGCGGGCAGCGGTGTAGAACATGTCGAAGATCTTCGCACGCTCCTCCTCGGGAATGCCTGGCCCTTCATCCGCTACGGCAAAAAACAACTGCTCATCCTGCACGCCCGCGCGCAACTGCAAGCGGCCCTGGGGCGGCGAAAACCGTGCGGCGTTTTCCAACACATTGACCAGGGCCTGCTCAATCAGCGCCGCATGCACATACAACAAGGGCAGTTCCGGCGGCACATCGGTGCTCATCTGCAACGGCGCCAGCACGGCGCGCAATCGCCCAAGGGCACTGCCGACAATATCGCCGGGCGACACCCAATCGCGTGCCAGTTTCAGCGCACCGTGGCCCAGGCGTGTCATGTCCAGCAGATTCTGGATATAACGGTCGAGGCGCTCGGCCTCGTCGCGAGTGCCTTCGAGCAATTCGCGGCGATCCTCCAGGGGGATGGCTTCACCCAGGGCCAGCAGGCTGTCGATGCTGCCGCGCATGGAGGTCAATGGCGTGCGCAAGTCGTGGGACACCGAAGCGAGCAAAGCGCTGCGCAGTTGTTCGGTTTCGCCGTGCAGGCGCGCCGATTCCAACTCCTGCCCCAATTGTGCCCGCGCCAGTGCCTGGGCCAGCGGTTGGCTCAACGCGGTGAGCAAGCGTCGACGTTGCCCGCTCAATTCCAGGCCAGGCTTGGCACTGACACCCAGCAACCCCAAGGGCCCCTCTTCACCCGACAGCGGCCACCACCACCAACGCCCAAACGGCAAGGTGCCGGTGCCCATGCCGGCCGGCTGATCATGCTGCCAGGCCCAGTCGGCGGCGGCGCGTTCAGCTTCGGTGAGGGTCAACGGGCAACCGGTCTCGACCTTCCAGCCGCCCTGTCCATCGCGATTGACCAGGCACAGGTCGAGCTCGTTCCAACCTTGCAGATGGTGGGCGGCGGCACTGATGACAGCTTGGCGGTCGGTGGCAGCGGTGAGCTTGCGCGACAGGTCGAGCAGTTCGCTGGTTTCTTCCTGGGTATCGCGCAACGCCTGCAACTGACGGCGCTGGCGTGCGGCGAGGTTGCCGGTCAACGCCGCCATTAACAGAAAAAACAACAGGGTCAGCACGTCTTCTTCACGCTGGATGGCAAAGGAAAAATTCGGCGGGATAAACAGAAAATCGTAAGTCAAAAACGACAGTGCGGCACACACCAGGGACGGCCCCAGGCTGCTGCGCACCGCCACCAGCAGCACGGCGGCAAGAAACACCAGCGAGATGTTCGGCAGCGCCAACGCACTGGACACGGCCCATGCCACTGCGGCAGCGACAAAGGTGGCCACCACCGCCAGGGCGTAATCGAACCACACCAACCCGCGTACCTCCGGCAGACGTGGCGGTGCAGGCATGTCATCGCTGTCGAGGACGTTGATTTCCAAGCCGCGGGCATTGCGCAACAGGCGTGCCGCCAAGCCGCCACCGAACAGGCGCCGCCGCCAGCGCATCCGTGACTGCCCCACCAGAACTAAACTGGCACGGCGTTCGGCGGCGTGCTGGATCAGGGTCTTGGCCACTTCCCCGGCGCGCAGCAACACCACTTCCCCGCCCAGCCGCTCTGCCAGTTGCTGGGCGTTTTGCAGGCGCAGGCGCGATTGCTCATCCCGCGCACGGCCGTTGTCGATGTGCACCAGGCTCCAGGGCAAATGCCGACGCTGAGCCACGCGGCTGGCATGGCGCACCAGGCGTTCGGCTTGGGCATCGCCATCCACACCGACCAACAGGCGCCCACGCACTGCCGGCGCGGCCTGGCCGAGTTGGCGGTAACCCTGGGCCAGGTCATCGTCGACGTGGGCGGCGGCGGTTTGCATGGCCAGTTCGCGCAGGGCCATGAGGTTGGTCTGGGTGAAAAACGCATCGATGGCCGCACGCGCCTGTTCGGGCACATACACCTTGCCGTCACGCAGGCGCTCGAGCAGCTCGCGAGACGGAAGGTCGATCAGCAGCAGTTCGTCGGCCTCTTGCAGCACCCAGTCCGGCAGGGTTTCGCGCACTTGCACGCCGGTGATACCACGCACTTGGTCGTTGAGGCTTTCCAGGTGCTGGACGTTGACCGTAGTGAACACGTTGATGCCGGCGGCGAGCAGTTCCTGGATGTCTTGCCAGCGTTTTTCATGACGACTGCCGGGAGCGTTGCTGTGGGCCAGTTCGTCCACCAGCACCAGCTTGGGCTTGGCGGCGAGCAGGCCGTCGAGGTCCATTTCTTCGAGCATCACGCCACGGTATTCGCTACGCAACAGCGGTTGTTGCGGCAGGCCGCTGAGCAAGGCTTCGGTCTCGGCGCGGCCGTGGGTTTCAACCACCCCAGCGATCAGGCGCACGCCCTGGCGCAGTTGGGTATGGGCCGCCTGGAGCATGGCGTAGGTCTTGCCCACACCGGGCGCGGCGCCAAGGAAGACTTTGAGCCGGCCACGGCCGTCCCGGGGCAGATCGGCTAACAGGGCATCGGCGCGGCCGGCGTCGCTCATGCTCGGGGGTTCCTTCAGGTATTGATAGAGAGTCTTCAAGGCCGCCATCGCGGGCAAGCCCGGCTCCCACAGTGGAATGCATTCCAAATGTGGGAGCCGGGCTTGCCCGCGATGGCGATCGCCTGGCTTACAACGCTTCCAAAGCCATGTTCAAGGCCAGTACGTTTACTACAGGCGGGCCTACCAGAGGGCTTTCGATGTGCTCATCCAGCAACCGCTGCAAGGTCGACACCGGCATATTTCGCGCCGCCGCCACTCGCGCCAGTTGATAGGCAATCGCCTGCGGTGGCAAGTGTGGATCAAGGCCGCTGCCGGAGGTTGTCAGCGAGGCCAATGGCACCGGGCCCTGGCCCGGTACTGACTGCTTGCTGGCCTCTTCGACTATGCGAGTGGCCAAGGCCGGATTGCTCGGGCCCAGGTTACTGGCACTGCTGGACACTGTGGCAAAAGCACCGGCTGACGGGCGTGGGTGAAACCAGCGGTCACCAGTAAAGTCCTGGGCGATCAGGATGGAGCCACGCACCTTGCCGCTGGCGTCGCGCACCAGGCTGCCATTGGCTTGATCGGGGAAGGCCACTTGGGCCACGCCAGTGACTACCAGCGGGTAGGCCACGCCGGTGATCAGGGTCATGAGTACCAGCAAGCTCAGGGCTGGGCGGATGATGTTGGACATTTCAGACTCCTCAATTCAGTGGTGCGGTGGGACGCGGAGCGTCCGGGGTGGCATTCCCACGCGGAGCGTGGGAACGATCAGCGGAGCGTGGGAACGATCAGCGGCCAGGTCAAACCAGGTGCAGCGCGGTCAGTAACATGTCGATGGCCTTGATCCCCACGAACGGCACCAACAGTCCGCCCAGCCCGTAGATCAGCAGATTGCGCCGCAACAACGCCGCCGCACTCGCGGCCTGCACGCGCACGCCGCGCAGGGCCAAAGGGATCAGCACCACGATAATCAGCGCGTTGAACACGATGGCCGATAGGATCGCGCTCTGCGGGCTCTGCAAGTGCATGATGTTGAGCACGCCCAGTTGCGGGTAGATCGAGGCGAACAGCGCCGGCAGGATCGCGAAGTACTTGGCCACGTCGTTGGCGATGGAAAAGGTCGTCAGCGCGCCGCGAGTCACCAGCAACTCCTTGCCGATCTGCACCACGTCCAGCAGCTTGGTCGGGTCGCTGTCGAGGTCGACCATGTTGGCGGCTTCGCGCGCAGCCTGGGTGCCGTCGTTCATCGCCATGCCGACGTCAGCCTGGGCCAGCGCCGGGGCGTCGTTGGCGCCGTCGCCGCACATCGCAACCAGGCGACCATCGTTCTGCTCATGGCGAATACGCGCGAGTTTCTTCTCTGGCGTGGCTTCGGCCAGCACATCGTCCACACCCGCTTCAGCGGCAATCGCGGCGGCGGTCAGCGGGTTGTCGCCAGTGACCATCACGGTGCGAATCCCCAACTTGCGCAACTCGGCAAAACGCTCACGAATACCTGGCTTGACCACGTCTTTGAGATGGATCGCCCCCAGTAACTTGCCATCGGCGCACACCAGCAAGGGCGTGCCGCCGCTTTGGGCGATCTTGTCGATTTCCCGCGACAACGCAGGCAGCAGGTCGCTACGTTGCTGGCCGATAAACGCCAGCAGCGAGTCCACCGCGCCTTTACGGAACACACGGCCCTGATAGTCGACACCGGACAAACGGGTCTCGGCGCTGAAGGGCACGGCGGTCAACGCATCCAGGCTCGGCTCGGCCTGGGGGTGCAAGGCGCGCAGGTATTCAACGATGGACTTGCCTTCCGCCGTGTCATCGGCCAGGGACGCCAGCAACGCGCCTTCGGCCAATTCGCGGCCACTGACACCAGGTGCAGCGACCACGGCCGAGCAACGACGGTTGCCGAAGGTGATGGTGCCGGTCTTGTCCAGCAGTAACACATGCACGTCCCCCGCCGCTTCCACGGCGCGGCCGGACTTGGCAATCACGTTGAGGCGTACCAGGCGGTCCATGCCGGCAATCCCGATGGCCGACAACAGGCCGCCAATGGTGGTGGGAATCAGCGTCACCAGCAGTGCGACCAGGAACACCAGCGGCAAGCTGCCATTGGCAAAGTGGGCGAACGGCTGCAGGGTCACGACCACCAGCAGAAAGATCAGGGTCAGGCCGATCAGCAGGATATCCAGCGCGACTTCGTTGGGGGTTTTCTGGCGTTTGGCGCCTTCCACCAGCGCGATCATGCGGTCCAGGGTGGACTCGCCCGGGTTGGCGGTGATGCGGATGAGCAGCCAGTCCGACACCAGCCGCGTGTTGCCGGTGACGGCCGAACGGTCGCCGCCAGACTCGCGGATCACCGGGGCGGATTCGCCGGTGATCGCTGCTTCGTTGACTGCCGCAATACCTTCGACGACCTCGCCGTCACCGGGGATCATTTCCCCGGCGGCAACACGAACTACATCGCCTTTGCGCAGGCTGGTGGCCGGCACCACCTTGAAGCTGCCATCGGCTTCCTGGCGTCGGGCGCTCAAGCCTTCGCTGCCAGCCTTGAGGCTGTCGGCGCGGGCCTTTCCGCGGCCTTCGGCCAGGGCTTCGGCGAAGTTGGCGAACAGCACGGTGAACCACAGCCACACGGCGATTTGCACCGCTACAAAAGTGGGCACGGTGGTGTCGGGCACAAAGCACAACACGGTGGTGAGGATGGCGGTCAGCTCCACCACCAGCATCACTGGCGAGCGTTGCAGTTGGCGTGGGTCCAGCTTGACGAACGCCTGGACCAGCGCCGGGCGCCACAGGGCCGAGATGGCGGTTTTGGCAGGCTCCAGGGGTTTGACCGGGGCCGCGTTTTTTGCAGGCATATTCATTTTCATATCCCTTAACTAGAAGCCCATGCTCAAGTGTTCAGCGATGGGGCCCAACGCCAGCGTCGGCAGGAAAGTCAGGCCGCCCACCAGCAAAATGGTCACGGTCAACAAGGTCACGAACAGCGCGCCATGGGTGGGGAAGCTGTTCTGGCCAATCGGTGCGGTCTTCTTCATCGCCAGGCTGCCGGCCAGGGCCAGTACCGGGAGGATGTAGCCAAAGCGGCCGATCAACATGCCCAGGCCGAGCATCAGGTTATGGAATGGGGTATTGGCGCCGAGGCCGGCAAACGCCGAACCGTTGTTGGCACTGGCCGAGGTATAGGCGTAGAGCAACTGGCTGAAGCCATGGGGGCCAGGGTTGCTGATGGCACCTGCCGGGCCGGGCAGGCTGGCGGCGATGGCACTCAAGACCAATACGCCGACCGGCATAACCAGCAGAGTCACCACCAGCAATTGCACTTCCTTGGCCTGGAGTTTCTTGCCCAGGTATTCGGGGGTGCGGCCGATCATCAAGCCGGCGAGGAACACCGCGATCAACACGTTGAGCAACATGCCGTACATACCGGCACCCACGCCGCCGAAGATCACTTCGCCGACCATCATGTTCACCAGCGCGACCATCCCACTCAGGGGGCTGAGGCTGTCCTGCATGCCATTGACCGAACCGTTGGACGCCGCAGTGGTGGTCACCGACCACAGCACGGTACCGGTGGTGCCGAAGCGTGTTTCCTTGCCTTCCAACGGTGCGGTTTGCTCCACCGCCGGGTTGTTCAGGGTTGGATTGGGCTGGTACTCGGACCACAGCGACGTCGCGCCGCCGATCAGGAACAACGCCAGCATGCACGCGAGGATCGCCCGGCTCTGACGCAGGTCTTTGACGTAATGGCCGAAGGTAAACACCAACGCTACCGGGATCAGGATGATCGAGGCCACTTCAAACAGGTTGGCCCAGGCTGTCGGGTCTTCAAACGGATGCGCCGAGTTCACGCCGAAGAAGCCACCGCCGTTGGTGCCCAGTTGCTTGATCGCAATCTGGCTCGCGGCCGGCCCCAGGGGAATCACCTGATCCACGCCTTGCAGCGTGACCGCATCAACATAGTGGGCGAAGGTTTGCGGTACGCCCTGCCACACCAGAAACAGCGCGAGCACCAGGCACAACGGCAGCAGGCCGTAGAGGGTGGCGCGGGTCATGTCGACCCAGAAGTTGCCCAGGGTCTGGGCAGATTTGCGCCCGATCCCACGGCACAAGGCGACCAGGACGGCGAGACCGGTCGCCGCACTGACGAAGTTCTGCACCGTGAGGCCGGCCATCTGACTTAGATAACTTAGGGACGCTTCGCCGCTGTAGTTCTGCCAGTTGGTATTGGTCATGAAACTGACGGCGGTGTTGAACGCCAGGGTCCATTCCTGGCCCGGCAGTTTTTGCGGGTTCAGTGGCAGGGAGCCCTGGAATAACAGGATCGAGAACAACAACAAGAAGCCCGCCAGGTTGAATGCGAGCAAGGCCAGCATGTATTTCTGCCAGCTCTGCTCCTGCTGCGCATCCACGCCCGAGAGGCGATAACAGGCTTTCTCGACAGGCCCCAGTACCGGGGTGAGGCAAGTGCGCTGGCCTTCCATCACCTTGTAGTAGAACCGCCCCAAAAAGGGTGCCGGCACCAGTACCACGGCAAAGAAGGCGATGATCAGCCAATAGTCATAACTGTGCATAGCCCGCTCCTAGTTCCGATCCGCGCGTAACAGCGCAACCAGCAGATAAATGAACAGCGCCACGGCCAATAGCAGTGACACTCCGTCCAGAACGCTCATGGAAATTTCCCCGTCTTGCGGCGATTGCCGCGTGTGGGGGCATTGTCCGCAGGAGCGGTGTAAAGGAACGAGAGCGAGGGGCCGGGTGGGGCGTAAAGATGGCGTAAAGAGTGGGTTTAGCGGGGTTTACAGCGGGGTTTGCCGTGGCTGGGGGGGCCTCTTCGCGGGCAAGCCCGGCTCCCACATTCGACTGCGTTCTTTCAGTTAAAACTCGGTCAAGTGTGGGAGCGGGCTTGCCCGCGAAAGCGCCCGCCAAGGCACCACCGCACTTATGTGGTGCAACTCATGCCGCATTCAAACGCCAAACCGTCCCTTCGGCGACATAGGCATTGCTTTACGACATAGTTCTGAGGCTTGGCATAGCCACTGCAACACCTTGAATCATTCCAAACAGTTCAAGGAGCGCAGCACAATGAACACACAACTCAAACCCACATTGGGTACCTTGCATCTATGGGGCATTGCCGTGGGGCTGGTGATCTCCGGCGAGTATTTCGGCTGGAGCTACGGCTGGGGCGTCGCCGGTACCTTGGGCTTTCTGGTGACCTCGTTGATGGTCGCCGCGATGTACACCTGCTTCATCTTCAGCTTCACCGAACTGACCACTGCGATTCCCCACGCAGGAGGCCCCTTTGCCTACAGCCGTCGCGCCTTCGGTGAGAAAGGCGGCTTGATTGCCGGCTTGGCCACCTTGATCGAGTTCGTCTTCGCCCCGCCCGCGATTGCCCTGGCCATTGGTGCGTACCTGAACGTGCAGTTCCCGGCACTCGACCCCAAGCACGCCGCCGTCGGCGCTTATATCGTGTTCATGGGCCTGAATATCCTCGGGGTGAAACTCGCCGCCACCTTTGAGTTGGTCGTCTGCGTGCTCGCCGTCGCCGAACTGCTGGTGTTCATGGGGGTGGTCGCACCGGCGTTCAGCTTCAGCCACTTCGCCCTCAACGGCTGGGCCGGTTCCGACACCTTCGGCGCCCCGGCAATTGCCGGGATGTTTGCCGCCATCCCCTTCGCCATCTGGTTCTTCCTCGCCATCGAAGGCGCGGCCATGGCCGCCGAAGAAGCCAAGGACCCCAAGCGCACCATTCCAAAAGCCTACATCAGCGGCATCCTCACCCTGGTGATCCTGGCCATGGGCGTGATGTTCTTCGCCGGTGGTGTGGGTGACTGGCGCACCCTCTCGAACATCAACGACCCACTGCCCCAAGCGATGAAAACCGTGGTGGGTGACAGCTCCGGCTGGTTGCACATGCTGGTATGGATTGGCCTGTTCGGCCTGGTGGCAAGCTTCCACGGCATCATCCTCGGCTACTCGCGCCAGTTCTTCGCCCTGGCCCGTGCCGGTTACCTGCCGTCTTTCCTGGCCAAACTCTCACGTTTCCAGACACCGCACCGGGCCATCCTCGCCGGCGGCGTGGTGGGTATCGCCGCCATCTACAGCGACGGCCTGATCAACCTGGGCGGCATGACCCTGACCGCCGCGATGATTACCATGGCGGTGTTCGGTGCCATCGTCATGTACATCATGAGCATGCTCAGCCTGTTCAAACTGCGTAAGACCGAGCCGTTGCTGGAACGCACCTTCCGCGCGCCGGGCTACCCCATCGTGCCGGGTATTGCGCTGGTGCTGGCGGTGGTATGCCTGGTGGCAATGGCCTGGTTCAATGCCTTGATCGGGCTGATCTTCCTGGGCTTCATGGCGGTGGGCTTCATCTACTTCCAGCTGACCGCACAAGACCGTGTCGATGCGCCGGCAGATGCGATGTTGACCGGACAATAGCGCCTATGAGGCAGAACGGGCCTACACTGAACTACTCAGAAAGCCCGTGACTCAAAGCAGTCATTACCGTGGGAAACTTTCCCACGGACATCTGCCTCAAGGAGAGCCTTATGCCGTGGTATGCGTGGTTGATTATGGTAGTCGCGATCGGGTCGATCGTCGGAGGGCTGATGATGCTGCGCGACAGCGCCAACAAAGTCGAACTCACCGACGAACAACGCAAACGCGTGGCCGAGCGCAATGCGCAGGCGGATGCCAAGGATGCGCAAGACAGATAAATCGCGTGTAACCCCGTGGCGAGGGAGCTTGCTCCCGCTGGGCTGCGAAGCAGCCCCCTACTCCCACTTCGCCTTGGCAATATGCAACCCATGTTGCCCCTTATAGGCGGCACGCTCCGGCTGGCTCCAGCCACTGAGCAACTCATCCTCCAGCCTATAGATCTCAACCCCTAACGGACGACACACCGTCAACGGGTCCTGCGCCTCCGGCCCCCACATGGGCAGCGACAAATCCCCGCCAGGGCACGTCGACAACGCACACAGCAAATCAATCTCGGCAAAGAACTCCAGGTAATCGCCCTTCTGCGCCGGACAGGCCTTCATAAAGTACATGTCATCGTGATTGAGCCCGGTGCACTGGAAAATATTCAACACGTCATGCACATCGAACTCCGTCAGTCCGTGGGGCAATACCGCACGGGTCAGGTTCGAGTGGCAATGGTGATGAAAGTCCTCACCGGTCAACATACGGTTCACATAGGGGTCGCACCGCGTGCCCAACAAATCATGCAAACGCCCACCGTGCTCATCAATGCCGTAGCTGGCCAGGCTGTCATCGGTGATCGTGACCAAGGGCCTTAAAAAGGGCAGGTTCGACCACAACCGATCATGGGTGCTGACATGAGCGCCTTGCAGCTGACGAGTGCGCGCAGCCCACAAACGTTCGCGCGGATCGTTGGCGTTCCAGACATTAAAGTCCCCCACCTGCGGCCCCACCGGCGTGGTCACACGAAACACATGCCCGGCCGGCACCTTCCACGCCCTCCCCGTGCGGATCGGCACCTCGAACTGTTCGATCAACGTGCGCTGGCTTTTCTGATCACGAATACGCTCATAGAACGCCGTATCCACCTGCAACGCCGAACCTTTGCTGACCTGGTACGCGGCCGGGTAGTCTTTGTACATGGGGCATGTCCTCTATCAAGGGTGATCAAACAGGGCGAGGGAAAGGTGTTCTGAATCGTCCAGGTACAGGCTCATCGCCTCGCTGGCGGCCTGGGTTTGGTTGCGGGTTAGCAGTGTGTATATCTCATGGTCACGCTCCAGCCAGGGCGACTGGAAACGCTGCTCGTCAGGCGCGGCGCAGAACACCAGGCGCAACTGGGCAATCACCTGGGCGAAAAAACCGTCGAACAATGGGCTGCCCTTCAAGGCGACGATCTGTTGGTGGAACATAAGACTGTGGGTGGCCACGGCTCGCCAATCTTCGCGCTCCCGGGCCAAGTGGGTGGCGTCAATGGCGCTTTGCATACGTGTCGATTGAACGTCCGTCAGCGGCCGGCTGTGGGCAATCGCCTGCAACTCCAGGGTGCGGCGGACGACGAAGAGGTCACTTACTTCTGCCCGCTCCAGGCGCCGAACCATCACGCCCTTATTGCGGATATAGCGAGTAAGGCCCTCCTGGCCCAGACGATGCAGCGCCTCTCGAATCGTATTGCGTGATGAGTTGTAGGCCTTGACCAGATCAACCTCGACCAGCGGCATGCCTGGCAATAGCCGTCCACCGATAATGTCGGCGCGAAGCTCCAGGGCGATCTGATCGGCTAAAGACAAAGTGAGAGTCATCGTTACCTCAAGATTGTTGAACAATCACTAAGTAAGAGGTAACCACGTTTCGTGCCAATGCTGCCTGCGAATTACCAGGCGCTAGGTCCGATAAAGAAAAGGCCGGTCAATGACTGGCCTTCTGCGTTTTTATTACATCTTCAATCAATAACCAACCTGTCGCGATTCTTCTCCAGCAGTGCCTTGCCGATGCCTTTTACTTCCAGTAACTCATCCACCGCGGTGAACGGGCCGTTGCTTTCGCGATAGGCGATGATTGCCTTCGCCTTGGAAGCACCAATGCCGAATAGATCGCGACGCAGGGTCTCGGCGTCGGCGGCGTTGAGGTTGACCTTGGTGGATTGCTCGGTCTTGGTCATCTGGGTGGAGATAGGGGCTGGGGGTTCCGGCTTGATGGACGGCGCGGCGGTGGTGGCGACGGAGAGGCTGGTGAGGAAGGCGAAGATGAGGGATGAGATGTACAGGTTTTGCATTGGTGACGCTCCATGATATCGGTAAGAGAAAAAAGCAGCTTTTCCGAAGCTGCTTTTCTAACTTAGGCGATGGGTGGAGGGTGTCAAAATTGGGGGTATTACAAAGTATTAGAGAGCTGATTGAAGTCGCGTGCGGTTACGAATATCTAGCAACTTTCCAAATGGCCATCGATAACATCAAGGTCAGCAGAGAGCCCTGCAGACCCAGCATTACCGATGGACGTCGAGCGGAACAAAGAAGCACGACGCTGGAGCGCCGCACACTTCATATCGCGGCTTTTGTCTGTTCGGAGTAGGCAACCGGCGGGGCGTTGGTTTGCTCCTCCCGCTTTTTGCGCATGAATCTTTTTTCTACATGAACAAAAGTAAAGGTCGACAACGCAACGATGATCGGAATGGTCATGAAATTCACAGCCCAAAAAGTTACTTTATCAAGAGCAGCAAGATCGAGGAATACAGATAATAGCTTGAAGGACAAAAACAACACTGGCAAGTGGAGCAAATAAACACTGTAGCTAATATCACTGAGCCTGTTCAGGAACTGATAATGCAAAAAACGCGGATTGGAAATAGTAATACTTATGAAAAATATTGTGGCCAGAGCAAATCTCAACGCTCCGTAGCCAGGAACTTCAACCAGTCCGCACATCCAAATAAAAATAGATATAGCAACTATCATGAATGTGAATTTTATAGCTTTATTTGTAATACTTTTTTTATGAATAACTGCTGCACCCATGCCTGACAGAAAGTATGCCCAGCACACCACGGCAGAAGTCCCCAGGTCAATGGCAGCAATCAGTATGGCCACCGTCATGATAACGGACCGATAGGGAGATCGGTAAAAAATTGCCACCATGGGTAGCACTGCATAAAAACGCCACTCATGAACCAACGTCCATGTTACGGAACTCAGAGGAACAAGAGATACGCCTCCAATTTTCATTGGATTGTCTATAAAATTAAACGTTACTAACCCTGCGATAGTGGTAATGGACTCTTTATTCAGAAATTCAAACCCTGAAAACGAAGCCGCAATAATAAACACTAAGAGTGATGTCAGATAGTAAAGCGGAGCCACCCTTCTGATTCTGGATACAAAAAAATCGCCCCAATCAATATCTTTACTCTTGATCACCTTGTCAAAAAAAAGAAAACCCGTTATGCAGAAAAAAATCTGCACACCAAAAGATCCGAGGTTTGGGTAAATTTGTCCCCACGCAGAAAAAACAGTATTTTTTACACCCAGATTTATTAGCACAAACGGGGCATGATTAACAAAAACAAATATAGCCGCTAGACCACGCAGGCCATTAATAAACTTGTACTCATGCTTAACTTCTGCACTTTCGATTTTCGAGCTAAATATCGAAGAAAAAGCAACAAACAATAGTATTATTGACAGCGTGAGCGTGATGACTTCAAGCGAATATTCAGTTTTCATTTATAAAGTTACTCATGCAATATCTTCCTGTTCGGGCTACGTCGGAGAAGCTCCATGGATGTTCAGGCGCGCGGGCTCTCCGTTCGCTTATCACGAGGTAGCGCGCATGGGAATATCACGATGCGTTACCCCGAGAGATTGTATTCTGTAAGCGTCATGCATGGGAAGAAAATGTAGAGCACTAAGACTCGTTGAATAGGCCCAGTTTCTGCCGTTTTCAGTAGACGCACGTTGTGGCCGACGGTGACGTGTCAACGAGTCGGCCATTTAACAGACGTTGGTTAATGCAAATACGCCATACATTTATTTAGTCATATAAAAGCACGAATATCTATAACGCAGAGATAACAGCACAGCCGTACTGTTATCTCCGACTAACATCTAAATCACAGTTCCAACCTTCTCTGCTGATAAGACCAGTCAACAATTTCGCCATCGGGAGTATAGCCGCTCACCGTTTCGCGCAACAATTGACGCACTTTACTGTAATCATGATTTTCAATAGCGCACAACAACTCCGTCAATCTCGGCCTCAATATGCCCCAAGACAAATAATCTTCGTTAGCGCTCATGATCATTGGGTGTTGCGTGGCATCGACATTATCGCCGATGAGTAATTCTTCGTAGAGTTTTTCCCCAGGCCGAAGCCCTGTAAACTCAATAGCGATATCGCCGAGCGGCTTTTTTTCTGAACGAACACTCAGGCCTGACAGGTGAATCATTTTCTCCGCCAATTCTGTGATTTTAACCGGCTCCCCCATATCCAATACAAAAACATCGCCTCCCTGGCCCATTGAGCCTGCCTGAATAACAAGTTGAGCCGCCTCAGGGATGGTCATGAAGTATCGAGTGATTTTCGGGTGAGTAACTGTTAACGGACCACCTGATTTAATTTGCTTGTGAAATAGCGGAATTACGGAACCAGAAGATCCCAAAACATTTCCAAAACGAACCATTGTGAAGCGAGTGTGATTTAGAGTAGGAACTGCATCATTGAAAAGCGCAGGTTCCAATTCACGACTGAGCGCCTGCAGCGTCATCTCCGCAAGCCGCTTGGTGCTTCCCATCACATTGGTAGGGCGTACCGCCTTATCAGTCGAAATAAGTACAAAATTAGCAACCTGTGAAACAATAGCTGCTTGAGCAGTATTTAACGTGCCAATAACATTATTCAGAAAACCTTCCGAAATATTATGCTCTACCATCGGCACATGTTTATAAGCAGCTGCATGATAGACTGTATTTACGTGCCAGGTTTTCATTACATCAACTAATTTATCCTGATGACGTATAGAACCCAGGATCGGAAGCAGTTTCACCCCTAACGAATCCCTTAATACTCGTGCCTCCAGCTCAGACATAATGCTATATAAATTGTATTCACTATGCTCAAAGAGAATCAGGGTCGTTGGTTGCAACTCGAGGATCTGGCGACACAGCTCAGATCCAATTGATCCCCCTGCGCCGGTAACCAGCACCACTTGGCCCCGTATGCAATGTTCCAGCAGATCTTCTTGTGCCGGTACAGGATCGCGCCCTAATAGATCGGCAATATCCACCTCTTGGATATCATCCACTTTGACCCGCCCACTGGCCAGGTCCATGAAGCCGGGAACACTACGCACGTGTAAAGGAAAACCTTCTAGAAATCCAAGAATTTCCCGACGACGTCCACGCGTCGATGAAGGTATCGCTAATAGAATTTCTTGAGCTCCTGTGGCATCGATCATTCGTTGGATATGTTTGGGCTTATAAACTTGAAGACCCGAGATCACCCGATCTGAAATAGTTGAGTCATCGTCAATAAACGCTACAGGCCTCATCAAGCGGCCCATGCGTAATGCGGCGACTAGCTGATTTCCCGCAGACCCGGCACCGTAGATAGCCACGCGTGGCAAACCATCGTCACGGTTAGTGAAAGGCACATGTTGAGCAGCGGTAAACCAGTCTCCCAAGAAGAATTGACGCAGCGCTAATCTCAATCCTCCTATCATGATGAGACTTAGCCACCAATAGTTAAAGATGATAGAACGCGGAACGACATTTTGGTGATTACTGTACCAATAAACAACCACACCAATAATTAGCGAAGAAAGGCTCACGGCCTTGACTATAGCGATTAACGCATCATTTCCAAAATAACGTAAAACTGCACGGTACATACCAAAATGTATAAACAGCGGTATAGTCACGATTGGCGCTGTCAAAAACAGCCAGGTGTGCAGCACAAACGGATTGATCATTTCATCGAGACCTATTCGCACGACAAAAGCCAACCAAAGCGCAAACCAGACTAGGAAAACATCAGTAACCACTTGTAAAATACGTTTATACCTGCGCGGGAGGCTTAATAAGCGCGCTCTCAGTGAGTTCATATTTTCCAAACCTCTCGCAGTTCTAACAATCCAAAATCCAAATATAAGCCCATCACTATTACGCTCTCGCCACTCCTAACTCTAACAACTTACCTCTTTGACTCCGGCCTTGAACTTCAGAGCTAGGGTAACGAGCGGGACATAGGCGATCAACATACCAACAGCACCATCAACTCTGTCAAATGCGACGAGCCACGCTATCGGTGCGAGCCAGACTAAGTTTATCAAAATCACACATAGCGTGACGGGGATGTGGGCATTAAAGGTACGCGAGGCGTATTGATAAGCGTGGCTGCGATGTGCCTCATATACTTTTTCACCACGTACTAGCCTACGCAGCAATGTGAATGTGGCGTCAACGATAAATACGCCTAGCAGGATCAGCCAGACCCATAGGAGCGTAGAGGAAAAAGAAACAGCTTTAAGCGAAATGATGGCCAGCGTAATACCCAGAAAGCCACTCCCCGCGTCGCCCATGAAAATTCGCGCCTTTGGAAAGTTCCAATAAAAAAAGCCTGCCGTCGCCAACGCTAAAAAGATAGGTGGCCATAACAACTCCTCATACCCCAACAACCAATAGATTAGAGCAGCAGAAGAGCACGCGCAGATAGCTTCAGCACTCGCCAAGCCGTCTATACCGTCCATGAAGTTGTAAAGATTCAACATCCACACAGCATATAAAACAGCTAACGCAGCGCCAACCCAGCCTAGGTTGACTTGTAATCCAAAAATCGTAACCGACGGTAACCCGCCAATCCAATATAACGCCCATACCGCTGCGAGGAAATGTCCTAACAAGCGCCAGCGAGCAGGTATGTGCCCATGGTCATCTAAAAATCCCAAAGCGGCTACCGTTAAACCCGCCAGGAATGATGCGAGAAAAAAAGCGTTATCAATCAAATCAAAAGAACGCATTAAACCAAGGGATATCAGAAACCCCACCACAATTGCGAGCCCGCCGCCGCGCGGGGTCGGTACCGAGTGTGAACTTCTGCTGTTAGGAATATCTAATACATTGCGCTGGAGGGCATAACGACGTAATAATCCTGTAAAAAAAATAGAACTTCCTATTGAAACAATCGCTATCCAGAACGTCATGTGCCAATCCCTACCTGCAATAATTTCGAAGTGAATCACTTTAATAAATGAAATTTTTGGCCTGCTTCGACCAAAGCTTCATCGGTCTTTTTCGCAGGAACCCAATTCAATAGTGTTTTAGATTTGGCAGTATCGACAACCAATGATCTACACAGCTGCGTGTATAACGAACGCTTCCCGAGCGCGCTGGCGACTGAACGCAATACAGGGTCAGGAAGGCTAAACAACCTTTCTTTTCGTTTCATGCCCGACGCGAGGAGCTTGATAATTTCGCTAATGGAAAAATCATCTCCATCAGAAACTAAAAACAGTTCGTTTGCAGCCAATGGATGCTCAATACAAAGCTCAACGAAATCCACCAGATTATCCAGCGCTATCATACTGCGCTTATTTTTCACGGCGGCGAAGGGCAACGGTAATCCCGACGCGATCAGCTTCAGAAGACGATTAAAATTGCCCGGTGCTTCCGCGGCATACACTAAAGGGGGTCGGATGACTGTCAACTCCATCGACTCTCCAGCAAGTAATTCTGCCAGCTCGCGCTCTGCCTTTAATTTCGAGCGCGCATAGTCTGCATGCGGCCGGGGCTCATCATTTTCCGTAAAAGCGGACTTATGCGTTTCTGCACCATTTACGCCAATAGAGCTAATGAATATAAACCGACGGACACCTGCTTTTATCGATTGCTTTGCTAAATTAATGGCACCTTCGACATTTATCCGTTCAAACTCCGTAACTGGATCCTCGCTTCCCGCATTCAACACGTGCGCGCGCGCAGCCAGATGGATAACGGTATCAACGCCTTGCAGGGCACGATTCCAATCAGTATTACCGTCTACCTCACCAGTCGAAAACATCTGAATATCAGATGGCACATCAGTAGAGGGCCTGCGGTAAGTGCCGACAACTGAATATTTGGCTGAACTGACGAGGTGCCCGGATAACGCCCGCCCAATAAAGCCATTCGCACCAGTAATAAGGATTTTCATTTAGTCCTGTCTAACACTTTCTGGTAAATTTTCAGAATTTTATCCAACATAATATCGAAAGTAAAATTTGTGCGATATCTGTATTGACCTGAAATGCCCTGCTTTTTTCGAAGCTCTGCGGATTTAATCAGTTGCGTCAATGCGTCGACCAGCCCTTGCTGATCCCCACGGTCTACCACGAAACCGTTATCACCATTCGCAACCAACTCAGACACCCCCCCTACGTTAGAGGCGATGACCGCAAGTCCACTGCGCATAGCTTCCAATATAGTCAGCGGTAACCCTTCCCAATCAGAAATCAAGATGAAAACGTCAGATCGCGAAAGCCTGATCGGAACGTCGTCACAAGCCCCTGAAAAAACTACTTTTTCAGCAATTCCCAGCTGTGCTGCCAATTTCCGGGCGCTTTCCAGTGTGGGGCCGTCGCCCACCAATTCGAGCTCCCAATTTTTGGTTTCCACTTTAGCAAGTGCTTCCAATAGGAATTTTTGGTTTTTAGGTACTTCGAACCTTGCAACCATGATCAAGCGTATTTGATCAGATTGTGTAAAGCTGACTCTATTGGAGCCCACCTCAGGCATGCCATTGTGGATGGTCAGAACAGTCTCTTCATCGCCCACTTTAGCCTTCAGAGCAAGTTGCCTGTCAAACTCAGAAACCGTAAGGATCTGGTCTGAAAAACGAGCCATTACTCTCTCAATATTACGGTACACGAAACGACGTTTCTCAGATACTCCTTCCGTAAAAGCCCAACCATGTGCTGTAAAGACCGCTGGCAAACCCAGACTTTTAGCGGCCAGCCGGCCTAGAATGCCAGCCTTGGAAGAATGCACATGGACGAGATCAGGTTTTAGCTTGGAAAGCATTGCTCGCAACTCAAAAAAGGCGCGAATATCTTTTCCAGGGCTGATTTCACGAACAAGATATTTCAATGAGTGGCACGACAGCCCCAAGTCCCGCGCTCGAGTATTAAAGACGCCCTCCCCGCCCACGAGGACATCGACGCTATGACCTGCTTTTGATGAGCCAAGCGCTAAATCAAGAAGATGCACACTGGCGCCGCCAATAACGTCCGAACGGGTGATGACATAAACAATTTTCACACTGCGCACCTTTTCAAAATCATTACCCAGGCCCAACTTTCCGGCTCAACCGAGTGACTATTTCTTGTCGATATACACATGCTAAAAAATACCGTTCAAGAATTGCCCGTGATCAAAATCATCAGGTCCGTGGTTGGGCATACAACTCCTCCCATCTACTAACCACAGACTCTAAGGAGAAGTTATCAACCACTCTTGATCTTGCAGAGATGACGAGTGACCTTTTCTGCTCGGGGGACAGACTAAGTGCTGAGATAATACCTTGACGTAGCGCTTCGGGGTTGAATGGCTCTACAAGATAGCCGCTGTCACCCAATACTTCTTTCACCCCACCGCAGTCTGTTGCGACCACTAACGTTTCGCATGACATCGCTTCGGCCACGACAAGCCCAAAGCCTTCCCATGCAGAAGACAAAATATACACGTCAGCAGCACAGTAGAATGAAGGAACGTCGTCACGACTCCCGAAAAATTTTATTTTCCCGTTTAAATTGGCCTTGTTAACATATAGCGCGAGATCAGCAGCCAAAGGGCCATCGCCTACTATCCACAAACATATATTTTCGTGATCATTTAAAACCAGCTTGAACGCATCTAACAGGCAAGGATAGTTTTTTGCTTCAACAAGACGTCCAACAGCCAAGAGAACTCTGGTAGAAGAGTCCACAGACTCTCTGGCACGAACTTCATTACGTACATGCTTATCAAATACAAAACGCCCGGTATCTATTCCATTGGGTACAAAGACCATACGCCCAGCAGATGAAGCGCCTTTTGCAATGAGTATATCAACCGCCTCTTGGCTTACATTCGTTGTAAGATCAGCTAAAAAATCCGTCAACCGGTAGGCCAGCATCTTCAGCTTGCCTCCTTCATTGGAACTATGTGCCGTACAAATCAGCTTGGGAATTTTGATAAATAAACGAATCATCCGCGCTATTAAGTTCGCGTGCACCATGTGGCTATGTATTACCCCGGGTTTAAATCGTCTAATCAATTTAACCAGATTATTAACCGCACGCATCATTCCGAATATGGTTTTATTACCATTTAGAGCAACCACCGTAACATTCGGATCTTCAGGAAGCACATCCGCGTCGCCCGTCAAATAAGCAATTACAACGTTATGCCCTCGTGCGCTCATCCGATCAGCAAGATTAACGACTTGCCTCTCGGCCCCGCCCATGCCCAACCCAGTAATAAAATATATAATATTCATCTAGGCCTTCCTAGAAACATATACAAAACGCACTGCACAGATCTGATTAAATTTTTAAACTTATAAAATACGGTCTTCTCACGCAAAAATTGCGACCAATAATAAATAAAAAACCCTTTAGGATTAGCCCTTAGATGGCGCGAAAAATTACGACTGTATCCATCCTCAAGGTAATCGCACAGATAAATAATTTTTCGTGTAAAAAATACGATATCGCCCGCATCTCCTATTTTATTCCAAATATATAGCTCGGGAACAAATTTCTCGCCCTTAAATATCGGAAAAGGAAATTTCGACATTACATCAGTTCTAAATATATAAGCCAAGTCACCTGCGAACAATTTTCCGGCCTCCGTCGGCGTAGAGACCAAGCTTTGCTCGGCTGTCTTTAAATCATTACCGAGTAACTCACCGCTGAAATACGCCTTACGATAGCACAAGCCCACTGTGCTATCCGTCGCTTTTGTGATGGACGCTATTATCGTTTCAACTGCGTCAGGCACCAGTGCATCATCGCTGTCTACAATGAAGATCCAATTTTTTTTCGCTGCTGCTATCCCGCTATTAATAGCCGCGTGCTTTCCAGCATTATTCTGCCTGATGGATGTCAGGTTAAAACCCAAATTTTCTTCCTTTAATTTTTCAACGAAATCCTGAGTCCCATCTGAACTCCCATCGTCTATTAGCACCCATTCAAACTCTTTTGAGCTTTGTTCAAGCAAGCTCTTGAGCAAACGAGGCAGAGTGTTATAACGATTATATGTTGCCGTTAAAATTGTTATCACTCAGTACGCTCCTCAAGATAAGTGACTGGTTTATATCGATAAGATAATATAAGAAACGTAACACACAGCATGAGTTCCGCCAGAATAAATCCAAAAACGATGCCGTTGACGTAATAGCTAATCGATAACACACTTGCCAGAATAATTGACACTACCGAGAATAATAGCATTGCAGAGCTCGCCACCTTATCCATACCACGAGGTATAAGCATGCATAAACCCAACGCTTGATTAGCCATTCTGAAGGGGATTATCCATACAAAAATCTGCAAAGTTGTCGTCGCCTGCTCGAAATCCGCCCCCAGTATTTTATTTATTAGAAACCCTCCTGCCAAAGAAATAAACAATGCACTTACCCCCCCCAGCAAGAACATCAGCCCGACAATAATCCAAGAAAGTCTGGATGCGTTTTTTTCAGAGTGAAGGTACTGCCTATTCAAATAAGGAAAAAAACCTATAAGTACCGGATTTATAAAACCCACAAATCCTCGTATAATTTTTTCAGCAGGAACATATCCTGAAACAGCGACTTTTCCACAAAGCAGTCCTACAAGAGCAGGCCCAGCGCTAAGCAAGATATTATTTGAGCTCTTATAGATGAAAACATGAAATCCTTTTCGAATCTGAAGCCATCCACCTAACAAGCTGAACCGAACGCGGCATCCATTTCGATAACATAAATAGTTCCCGAGCAACGTATTTGCCAAAGCAAATGTCGCTAAAATAGACAACGCCACCAAAGCATCAGTTGAATCCCGAACAAAAATAAACAAACATGAAAGGCTTGCAACACGCAACGCCACCTCCAAAAAGACGACAAGCGCAATCTTCTCGAGCCCTTGAAAAAACCAAAAAGGGCTAAATCCAAACGCTACAAAATACAAAAAACCCAAGCCTATCACTTCAGGCTCAAAGGCTGGCGAATTGAAAGACAAGTAAAAAAGCAGCGCAACGAAACTTATAATCGACGTAATTATTAGCTTTGCAGATAGGACTTCGCCAAACACCCGGGACAGTAACGAAATGTCAGTCTTAGCTAAGGACACTTGTCTGGCGGCGCTTAACGAAAAACCGTACTCCACAACAAGCGAAGATAGCAGAGCGACCGATTGAATCAAAACTACCTTGCCGTATTCCTGCACACCCAACGAGCGCGCCAGCACGGGAATTTCCAAGATAGGCACCAAATAACCAAAGAGCTGTACAAAAAAAAGTAGGCCCATGTTTTTAAATACGGTAAACACTTTAACACCCTACCTTCTGGCCATACCCGACATTGATCAAACCGGCATCATCATACTTATAAATACGAGAAAGCCAAGACACCATCAAAATCCAATAGCCCCACTCTGACATTTCAGTACTCAGCGGGTGAAAGAGCATGATAAAAATATAACAAAGCACACCTAAAATTGCGGCAAACTTAAAGAAAACATTATTATTTAGATCGAAACCCTGCACCAGTGACAACAAGAAAAACACAAACGGCATCAACATTAGAAACAAGAGTGCCAACTCACCCAGAACTCCTACGTCACCAAGCATGCCTAAATATACATTATGGATAACAATATTTTCTCCACCCACCACGCTAAATGAACTGCCGAATCCGCACCCGAATGGAAAGCATTTTTGAACGTTCGATATTCCGTCCCGTATCATCGCCGCCCTAACGGGGTCACCCTCAAACAAACGATTCAAGACCAATAATGAATCATGATTCGTCAGATCAACATTTGAAGAGAGCAGTACACAAATTCCTGCAATCAAGCAAAGTATTGCGACCAGCAAAGTTCTGATGGGAAATACCAAAAAACGCAAAAGAAAAAAGGAAAAGATGACAATCGCAAACCATAGAAAACCGGTTCGACTGGAGTCAGCCAACAATATATACACCGACGCCATTAAAACGCAGCCCGCAAAAATTGCACCTCTCATACGAGCCGTGAGTAACTTTGCAATGATATAGGGTGCAAAGAAAGCACAGACTTTCCACATTACACCAGGGTAGGCAAACTCACTGCCTTGTCGGCCATCGCCCAATTGAACATAGAATCCATCAAAAAAGAATTTCGACATTACAAATACGACGAGACCCACCATAATCGAAATCGAAGCGATCTTATAAAAATCGTTCAATTCCAGCAAACCCGAACAACTGTATATCACCAGAAATAATATATAGATAGCTATAAACTTGACGCCTTGATAAGCCGTATAGGCATCCGAGTTAATTACAGCAGAGATCATAAAAGCAAGTGTTATCAAAGCAAAACCGAGAGTGATAGAACTTACTTCCGACGACAACTTCAATCTACCGCCACTGCCATAAACCCCAAATACTAATACCCCTCCCCACAACAACCAGTAATTAAGCGAGCCAATAATATTCCTAGTGTCACCCAAGGTCACGAGTACGCTGGCTGCCAGCACGGCCAGAAAGGCGTAGCGTTTATTAGTTTTCATATCGACCTCAGAATAAGCTCAGTTGGAGCATGCGCCAGTTGCCAATCGAGCCATTCTCAGGTACCGATTAGGTGAAAGGGGCCACTGGAAAGGCCATAGGCCCGGCAGCGATAAAAACAATTTTACACTGCAATCGACGCTTCTATCTAGAATCTTCTGCCAAGTCAATTCTCAGAACACAAATATCAGATGGCAATTTGCCTTGACGATAAGGATCTCGGCTTTCACGCCCGCCCACCACTGAAACTCACCGTGGTGAACAACTCTCTGTACTAGAAGTTGAAGAAATCACTAAAGTTTCGACTCACGCAACGTGTGCTTTATTACCCGGAAGAAAGCGATTGCGCATCCAATAACCAAGCCTAGCAATAAACCACCGATTATGAGCAAGGGGCGGTTAGGGCTTACTTGGGAAGTAGGCTCTAGCGCTTCTTTATCAATGGCTACAAGCCTAAGGTTACTCATATCCTTATTCACACTCAGCAATCGTGCTTTCTCTGCGCGCAATGGCTGCACATCAGTCAGAAATAACTCATCGTTCACACGACTCTTCAAGACTTCAATCTCTCGATTGGACTCCAGCAGCTTTAGCTCTTTGGCAATTTGAGAAATCCGTCGCTCAGTGAAGTCATTAGACTTCCGCTGTAGCAAGACCGTACGCTCAGCTTCAAGCGCATTGACCCCCATAAAATACAACGGAATTTGCTGATTGTTAATTTCTGTTCGCATGCTGACAGACCCAGAATGTGCATCGTCACCGACAGAGGTCGGTGAAGCAGGCATCATAATGTTCAATTTCTTAGCAATTGTTATGGCCTCATTGAGCTCTGCAATTCGATTCGAATTTAAACTATGAAGTTGCGTCCGGAGCCCTTGAAGCTCGTCTTGTAGCTGAGCTCGGCGAATTCTATCTGACTCAGAAAGTGATGCAATTCTTGCTTCCTTCCATGTGTCATAGCTTGAACGGGCTGCGGCCAACCTGCCGTCGATCTCCTTTAAACGGTTATTGATAATAACTGTCAAATCCGCCGATATATGATCACGCTCATTTTCTATTGCATAGTCCACAAATCCATTGAGTATTGAAACCCCATCGATCCCTTTGGGATAGTTCAGCTCAAGCTTCAAATAAGAACTGAGCGAATCAACTTTATCTTTATCAGACAACATCAAACTTATAGATTTTTTATTGAACTCTTCAAACGCCTGCTGAAGATTACGTCCAGGTCGCACAAATCCCTCGAAGAGCTTTTGATGGGATCTAAAAAACTCCATACGAATCTCGTACGACTCTAAGGCCATACCGACCCGCACCAAGGCCTCACCAGGAGGTAAAACGTAAACTTCCGAGCGATTAAGTGCATCCAATTCATTAATCGCAGCAGGCCGAAGCACACTGCTCACTTTGTATTCTGGCGTGACCGAAAATGCATATGCCGCAAAAATCGATGCAATCAGTGCACTCGCGGAGAAAATGATTGTTTTTTGACGCCAAATATTTGTTATAAGCGCCAACGAATCAATTTTTTTATGCTGGGGGATGAGGACGGAGCGTAAGCTACTACTCACAACAAAAACCTGCCTTCAGAGAGAAACTGCGGGCTCGTTATGCAAAACAGATTGTGTCTTTTCTTATTTTAATTGGATGACCGCTAAAACCCAGCTTCGTTGCTAAATTTTGAGCGCACAAAATGCCCGTTATCGAGAACAGATTCCATTCTGCCATCTCTTTGGCATATTACAAGTCTTGATATGTATGTAGGATGATTCTGGGTTTTCCGTGGGAACTGTCGCAACCCACCAGCCTAGGTCGCTACGCAGCTCAAAGCGCTTAACATAATTGGGTTTCTGACAAACGGTCACCAACACCGCTGATCCCCATCACAACTGCCAACCAAGGCTTAAACCTTAAGCCACCGCCTTACCCCGACGCCTACGCACAACCATCCCCAACACCGGCCCAATCAACATCCCCAAAATCAAAGCCACCACCACAAACACCGCCACCGGCATCTGCGCAGTACTCCACCCCAGGAATGACAGCGCCACGCCCTGCTGGTTCTCCAGCACAAACGCCAGAACCACCAAAGCCGCAAGCACTGCAATCAACACCGCAACAACGCGCTTAACCCCACGCATACTCTTCTCCTTCCCCAAAAACACTCAGACGCCTTCTTCCTCTTCTTCGTTCACCCGATCGCGCAATTCCTTGCCCGGTTTGAAGTGGGGAACGAATTTGCCGTCAAGGCTGACGGATTGGCCGGTTTTTGGGTTGCGGCCTACGCGCGGTGCGCGGTAGTGCAGGGAGAAGCTGCCGAAGCCGCGGATTTCGATGCGATCTCCGGTGGCCAGGCATTGGGACATTTGCTCAAGCATGGTCTTGATAGCCAGCTCCACATCCTTGGATGAGAGCAGCCCTTGATGGGTGACAATTCGTTCGATCAACTCCGACTTCGTCATATTTTTCCCTTCTTTTTCAAGCAGCTAGGAAAAGCGCTCCGAAGGTTTTAGCATGAGTTGATGAATTTGAACAGCCCATGTGTCAACTTATGTGGGGCTGAATAAACACGCTCAGCGAGCGGTCAACCCCTTACTTACAGATCACCAACATGGTCCGCGTCACCGCGCCAGCAGGGTTCCAGCCGAACAGGTAGTCGCCCTCTTCGTCCTCCGCATCACTGGAGCGGGTAATGACCTTATAGCCCTGCATCTTGCACTCACGGGCGGCGCGTTTTTCGCATTTTTCCCACTTATTACCCAAGCCAGAGCAGTCGATCTCGATGCCGCTGACGCCACGCTTGGCGTGGGTCTTGGCGCTGGTAGAGGAGCAGCCTGCAAGCGCCAGCAAAGCGAATACTACGATAATTCTGTTCATTCAAACCCTTATTGAGTCAGCAACGCGAAATAGCCGTTTTTAAAACTATAGTCAGTTCTGACATTGGGCTGAACACCTTCGTTCGGTGCAGTTGCTTCATCAAATTTCAGGCACAAAAAAGGGCGACCGAGGTCGCCCTTTTTCTACAGCTTTACAGAACTTAGTTCTGCTTAGCCATTGCCTGGCGCAGCAGTGCCGCCATGGTGGTGTCAGCAGCAGCTTCCGGAGCAGCTTCTTTCAGGCTCTGGATAGCTTCTTTCTCTTCCACTTCGTCCTTCGACTTGATGGAGAGCTGAATCACGCGGCTCTTGCGGTCAACGCTGATGATCTTGGCTTCTACTTCCTGGCCTTCTTTCAGAACGTTGCGCGCGTCTTCAACGCGGTCACGGCTGATTTCGGAGGCTTTCAGAGTCGCTTCGATATCGTCGGCCAGAACGATGATGGCGCCTTTGGCGTCAACTTCTTTCACAGTGCCTTTAACGATGGCGCCTTTGTCGTTCTCTTGAACGTACTCGGAGAACGGATCGCTTTCCAGTTGCTTAATACCCAGGGAGATGCGCTCGCGCTCTGGGTCAACCGACAGGATAACGGTGTCCAGCTCGTCGCCCTTCTTGAAACGACGAACAGCTTCTTCGCCAACTTCGTTCCAGGAGATGTCGGACAGGTGAACCAGGCCGTCGATGCCGCCGTCCAGACCAATGAAGATACCGAAATCGGTGATCGACTTGATGGTGCCGGAGATTTTATCGCCCTTGTTGAACTGGCCAGAGAAATCTTCCCATGGGTTAGATTTGCACTGCTTGATGCCCAGGGAGATACGACGACGCTCTTCGTCGATGTCCAGAACCATAACTTCCACTTCGTCGCCGACTTGTACGACTTTCGAAGGGTGGATGTTCTTGTTGGTCCAGTCCATTTCGGAAACGTGTACCAGGCCTTCCACGCCTTCTTCCAGCTCTGCGAAGCAGCCGTAGTCGGTCAGGTTGGTAACACGCGCGGTTACGCGAGTGCTTTCTGGGTAACGAGCCTTGATAGCAACCCATGGATCTTCGCCCAGCTGCTTCAAGCCCAGGGAAACGCGGTTACGCTCACGATCGTACTTCAGAACCTTGACATCGATCTCGTCGCCAACGTTGACGATTTCGGAAGGATGCTTGATACGCTTCCAAGCCATGTCGGTAATGTGCAGCAGGCCATCGACGCCACCCAGATCGACGAATGCGCCGTAATCGGTGAGGTTCTTGACGATACCTTTGACTTGTTGGCCTTCCTGCAGGGATTCCAGCAGAGCTTCACGCTCGGCGGAGTTCTCTGCTTCCAGCACGCTGCGACGGGAAACGACAACGTTGTTGCGCTTCTGGTCGAGCTTGATGACTTTGAATTCGAGTTCTTTGCCTTCCAGGTGCGTGGTGTCGCGCACTGGACGAACGTCGACCAAAGAACCTGGCAGGAACGCACGGATGCCGTTAACGTCGACAGTGAAGCCGCCTTTAACCTTACCGTTGATAACGCCCTTGACCACTTCTTCAGCTGCGAAGGCTGCTTCGAGAACAATCCAGCATTCAGCGCGCTTGGCTTTTTCACGGGACAGCTTGGTTTCACCGAAACCGTCTTCAACCGAGTCCAGAGCAACGTGAACTTCGTCACCGACATTGATAGTCAGGTCACCAGCATCGTTGTAGAACTGTTCCAGCGGGATCAGAGCTTCAGACTTCAGACCAGCGTGAACGGTTACCCAGCGAGCTTGGTAATCGATATCAACGATAACACCGGTGATGATGGAGCCTGCCTGAAGGTTCAGGGTTTTTAGGCTTTCTTCAAAGAGTTCCGCAAAGCTTTCGCTCATTTTAATTCCTGTTGATAAGGGCGAAGAATACGCCCATCTCCACACCCCAGACGGTGTGGGTCAGTTTCAGTTAAAAGAAGCCACCGCAGGACTATGACTGGTCCCCTGCGGCCTTCTTGATCACCCGGCGATATCGCGAATGGCGATTTCACTCATGATGCGTTCCAGCACCTGCTCGATGGACAGCTCCGTGGAATCCAGCTGTATGGCGTCAGCCGCCGGTTTGAGCGGGGCTACCGCACGCTGGGTATCACGCTCATCGCGTGCACGTATCTCATCTAGCAGACTCGACAGACTAACACCATCGACTTTGCCCTTCAACTGCAAGTAACGGCGGCGTGCCCGCTCCTCGGCGCTGGCGGTCAGGAAAATCTTCAGCGGCGCCTCGGGAAACACCACCGTGCCCATGTCGCGGCCATCGGCCACCAGGCCCGGCGCCTCCTGGAATGCGCGCTGGCGCTGCAGCAGCGCCTCGCGCACGGCGGGCAGCGCGGCCACTTGGGAGGCACCCGCACCGATACTCTCGGTGCGAATCACATCGCTGACTTCATCACCTTCCAGAATGATGCGCTGCAACTGCCCCTCGGTCGCCGCGATGAACTGCACATCCAGATGAGCGGCTAGTTTCGTCAGCAACTCTTCGTTGGTCAGGTCCACACCATGGTTGTGCGCAGCAAACGCCAGCAGGCGGTACAGCGCGCCAGAATCCAGCAGGCACCACCCCAGGCGCTTAGCCAGAATGCCAGCGATTGTGCCTTTACCCGAGCCGCTAGGCCCGTCGATGGTAATCACCGGTGCTTTGATATTCACAATTGAGCCTCTTGGGCAACACGGATGCCGACTTGGGCACACAGTGTCAGAAAGTTCGGAAAAGACGTAGCAACATTGGCGCAGTCAAGGATACGAATAGGCGCCATCGCCCGCAGGGAAGCCACACTGAACGCCATGGCAATCCGGTGATCGCCATGGGCATGCACTTCACCGCCGCCCATCGGGCCACCGTCAATGATAATCCCATCAGGCGTGGGTTCACACTTCACGCCCAGGGCCAACAGACCGTCGGCCATCACCTGGATACGATCGGACTCCTTGAGCCGCAACTCCTCGGCACCGCGCAAAACGGTGCGACCTTGAGCGCAGGCTGCGGCAATAAACAGCACAGGGAACTCATCAATCGCCAACGGCACCAGGGCCTCTGGAATTTCGATGCCCTTGAGCGCGGCGGCACGCACACGTAAATCCGCAACCGGCTCGCCGCCCACCTCGCGCTGATTTTCGAGGGCGATATCAGCCCCCATCAGCCGCAGGATATCGATTACCCCGGTGCGGGTCGGGTTGATACCGACATGCTCCAGCAGCAGCTCGGAGCCCTCGGCAATCGAGGCCGCCACCAGGAAAAACGCCGAAGACGAAATATCCCCCGGCACTTCAATACGCGTAGCGGTCAACCCATGCCCCGACGCCAGCGACGCCGTCGCGCCCTGCACCGCCACCGGGTAACCAAAGCCGCGCAGCATGCGCTCGGTATGGTCGCGGGTCGGTGCTGGCTCGGTCACCGAGGTTTTACCCTCAGCGTACAACCCCGCCAACAACAGGCAGGATTTCACCTGGGCACTGGCCATGGGCAGTACATAGTTCAAGCCTTTGAGCGACTGCCCACCACGAATGCTCAGTGGCGGACGCCCGTCCGGCCCCGTCTCGATGATTGCGCCCATTTCCCGCAGCGGCTTGGCTACGCGGTTCATCGGGCGCTTGGACAGCGAGGCATCGCCGGTCAGCACGCTGTCGAAGCGCTGCGCCGCCAATACACCGGCCAACAGGCGCATCGATGTGCCGGAATTACCCACATAGATCGGCCCCGGCGCAGCCTTCAGGCCATGCAGGCCGACACCGTGAATGGTCACGCGCCCATGGTGCGGGCCCTCGATCACCACGCCCATGTCGCGAAAGGCCTGCAAGGTCGCCAGGGCATCTTCACCCTCAAGGAAGCCCTCCACCTCGGTCACACCTTCGGCCAACGACCCCAGCATGATCGAGCGATGAGAGATCGACTTGTCACCCGGCACGCGGATGCGCCCGCTCAAGCGGCCACCCGGGCTGGCGATGAAGGTCAAGTCATCGGTGCTCACTGCGGTTTCCATGTAGGCCCGGCGCGCGAGGATCTTGCTGAAATGTTCACGCGCCACCCGTGCACGGGTGAACACGCCCAGCAGTTGATGGCCGTCTCCCGCATCCACCGCATCGCGCAAGGCGTCGAGGTCACTGCGGAAGGTGTCCAGAGTGCGCAACACCGCTTCGCGATTGGCGAGGAAGATGTCGTGCCACATCACCGGATCGCTGCCGGCAATCCGCGTGAAATCGCGGAAGCCGCCGGCGGCGTAGCGGAAAATCTCGAGGTTCTCGTTGCGCTTGGCCAAAGAATCCACCAAGCCAAATGCCAGCAGATGCGGCAAGTGACTGGTCGCTGCCAACACTTCGTCGTGACGCTCGACCTGCATATGCTCTACATCCGCGCCCAGCTCGCGCCAGAGACGATCCACCACTGCCAACGCCGTGGGATCGGTTTGCGCAAGCGGCGTCAGGATGACCTTATGCCGACGGAACAACTGCGCATTGGATGCCTCCACCCCGCTCTGCTCGGACCCAGCGATTGGATGGCCCGGCACAAAGCGCGGCGGCATCCCACCAAACGCCAATCGTGCCGCACGCACCACGTTGCCTTTGGCGCTGCCCACATCGGTAAGAATCGCTTGCCCGAGGTCCATACCAGCCAGTACCGCCAGCAATTTCTCCATGGCCAGGATCGGCACGGCGAGCTGGATCACATCCGCGCCCTGGCACGCAACGGCCAGGTCCGCTTCACAGCGGTCCACCACGCCCAACTCCACCGCCAACGTGCGCGACTGCGGGTCGAGGTCCACGCCCACCACTTCGCCACACAGCCCGCTTTCACGCAGGCCCTTGGCGAAGGAGCCACCGATCAACCCCAGGCCGACCACCACCAGGCGACCGATCATAGGCACAGCAGGTTGCAATGCAGTGACATCAACCACGGGCCAGAACCTTGGCCAACGCCTCAAGGAAGCGGCTGTTCTCAGCCGGCAGACCGATGGTGATACGCAGATGGTTCGGCATGCCGTAGTTGGCCACCGGGCGCACGATCACGCCCTCGCGCAGCAAGCCCTGGAACACCGGCGCAGCCACCTGGCCGAGGTCGACGCAGATGAAGTTGCCCTTGGACGGAATCCAGCCCAGGCCCAGCTCACGAAAACCTTCCTGCAATTGCAGCATGCCGCTTTCGTTGAGACGACGGCCTTCTTCCAGGTATTCGGCATCCTTCACCGCCGCACAGGCGGCCGCCAGGGCCAGGCTGTTGACGTTGAACGGTTGGCGCACGCGATTCAGCACATCGGCGACCACGGGGGTGGACAAGCCATAACCGACCCGCAACGACGCCAGGCCATAAGCCTTGGAGAACGTACGCGACACCAGCAGGTTCGGGTAGGCCGCGAGGAAATCCAGGCCGTCGGGCAGCTCGCTGCCTTCGGCGTACTCGATGTAGGCTTCGTCCAGCACGACCAGCACATGCCCCGGCACGTCCTGCAGGAATTCGTTCAGTGCCTGCTCGTCAAACCAGGTGCCGGTCGGGTTGTTCGGGTTGGCGATAAACACCACGCGAGTCTGGGCATCGATGGCCGCCAGCATCGCCGGCAAGTCATGGCCCCAGTCCTTGGCAGGAATCACGCGAGCATCCGCCCCCACCGCCTGAGTCACGATCGGGTAGACCGCAAACGCGTGCTCGCTGAACACCGCATTCAAGCCTGGCGCCAGGTAAGCACGGGCGACCAGCTCAAGGATGTCGTTGGAGCCATTGCCTAGGGTCACCTGGTTGAGCTCGACCCGGCACTTGTCCGCCAGCAAAGACTTGAGCGCAAAACCGTTGCCATCGGGATAACGGGTCAGTTCGGCCAGCTCTTCACGAATCGCCGCCAACACTTTTGGGCTCGGGCCCAGCGGGTTTTCGTTACTCGCCAGCTTGACGATTTTGGACGGGTCCAGATTCAA
This sequence comes from Pseudomonas sp. MF6767, assembly GCF_016405475.1. Classification (NCBI taxonomy): domain Bacteria; kingdom Pseudomonadati; phylum Pseudomonadota; class Gammaproteobacteria; order Pseudomonadales; family Pseudomonadaceae; genus Pseudomonas; species Pseudomonas sp. MF6767. The sequence goes on from NZ_JAEKCY010000025.1 coordinate 39,374, forward strand.
CTCGCGGGCCAGTTCGTCCACAGGCTTGCCTGGAACGTAAGGCGAGAGTTGTTGCACGCCCGGCTGCGCCAGGGCGAGGAAGTTGCCACTCATGTCAAAGCCTCACAAAACCGCTTTCGGGTAAGAGCCCAGCACCTTGAGTGCCACGGCTTCCTGACTGATTTTCTCCAGCACGCCCTTGACCAGAGGGTCGCGGTGATGGCCCATGAAGTCGATAAAGAATACGTAGGTCCACTTACCGCTGCGCGAAGGACGAGTCTCGATGCGCGTCAGGTCAATCCCGTTGTCGTGGAATGGCACCAGCAGCTCATGCAGCGCGCCGGGCTTGTTGCTCATGGAGACGATGATCGAGGTCTTGTCGTCGCCGGTGGGCGGCACTTCCTGGCTGCCGATCATCAAAAAGCGCGTGGAGTTATCCGGGCGGTCTTCGATTTTCTCAGCCAGGCGCGTCAGGCCGTACAGGCCCGCGGCCATATCGCCGGCAATCGCCGCCGAGTTCCACTCACCCTTGACCCGCTTGGCCGCCTCGGCGTTGCTGGACACCGCCACGCGCTCTACATTCGGGTAATGGGCGTCCAACCACTTGCGGCACTGGGCCAGGGACTGGGCGTGGGAATAGATACGGCTGATGCTGTCGGTCTTGGTGTTTTCACCCACCAGCAGGTGGTGATGGATACGCAACTCCACCTCACCACAGATCACCATGTCGTGTTCGAGGAAGCTGTCCAGCGTGTGGTTGACCGCGCCTTCGGTGGAGTTTTCCACTGGCACCACGCCAAAATTCACCGCACCGGCGGCGACTTCACGGAAGACTTCGTCGATGGCCGCCATCGGCTTGCTGATTACCGCATGGCCGAAGTGCTTCATGGCTGCCGCCTGGGTGAAGGTGCCTTCAGGGCCGAGGTAAGCCACTTTCAGCGGCTGCTCCAGCGCCAGGCACGAGGACATGATTTCACGGAACAACCGCGCCATCTCTTCGTTGCCCAACGGACCCTTGTTGCGTTCCATCACACGCTTGAGCACCTGGGCTTCACGCTCGGGGCGGTAGAACACCGGCACTTCGCCTTCCGCCAGGGACGCCATTTTCACCCGGGCCACTTCCTGGGCGCAGCGCGCGCGCTCACTGATCAGTTCCAGGACCTTCTCATCCAGACTGTCAATACGTACGCGCAGGGCCTTGAGTTCTTGCTCAGACATTAGCCGTGTTCCTTCTCGAACTCTGCCATGTAGGCAACCAGCGCATTGACGGCGTGGATGTCAACGGCGTTATAAATGGAGGCGCGCATGCCACCCACCGAGCGGTGGCCCTTGAGGTTCAGCAGGCCGCGCGCGTCGGCGCCGGCCAGGAACGGCTTGTCCAGGCGGTCGTCCGCCAGGCGGAACGGCACGTTCATCCACGAGCGGTCGCTGAGGTTGATCGGGTTGCTGTACAGGCCGCTGGCGTCGATAAAGTCGTACAGGACGCGCTTCTTCTCTTCGTTGAGCTTGCCCATGGCCGCCACGCCGCCCTGCTCCTTGAGCCATTCGAACACCAGGCCCGACAGGTACCAGGCAAACGCCGGCGGGGTGTTGTACATCGAGCCGTTATCGGCCGCGACCTTGTAGTTGAGCATGGTCGGGCACAGCGAACGGGCACGGCCCAGCAGGTCTTCGCGGATGATATTGACCAGGATGCCGCTCGGGCCGATGTTCTTCTGCGCGCCGGCGTAGATCATGCCGTATTTGGACACGTCGATCGGGCGCGAGAGGATGTCCGAAGACATGTCGCACACCAGCGGAACGTCACCTACTTGCGGCACCCAATCAAATTCCAGGCCGCCGATGGTTTCGTTCGCGACGTAGTGAACGTAGGCCGCGTCCTTGGTCAGCTTCCACTCGTTCTGACCGGGAATGGCGAAGTAGTCGTAGGGCTTGGCGGTGCCCGCCACGTTGACATGGCCGTAGCGCGAGGCCTCCTCAATGGCCTTCTGCCCCCAGATACCGGTGTCGATATAGTCGGCAGTGCCGCCTTCGGGCAGCAGGTTCAGCGGTAACTGGGCGAACTGCTGGCTCGCACCACCCTGCAAGAACAGCACTTTGTAATTGGATGGGATGTCCAGCAGGTCGCGCAGGTCCTGCTCGGCCTTGTTGGCGATAGACACGAACTCATCGCTGCGATGGCTCATTTCCATCACGGAGAGGCCTTTTCCATGCCAGTCGAGGAGTTCACCCTGCGCACGCTGCAGGACTGCTTCAGGAAGCGCCGCGGGACCGGCACAGAAGTTATAGGCTCTCTTGCTCACATCCAATCTCACTCTGATCTGGTGGGGCTGCAATCATGTCAGCAACGCCCTCGTTCTGGAGCGGACATCTGTGGGAGCTGGCTTGCCTGCGATAGCAGCGCCGCGGTATCACTGAATGACCGAGGCGCCTGTATCGCAGGCAAGCCAGCTCCCACATGGACCGCGTCCAGGCAAAGGGCGCTGTATTTCATACGGGACAAACAACAAGGGGGCGAATCTTCATCCGCCCCCTGTGTGTCCGCTTATTCCTGCGGTTCTTCTTCGTCTGCGGCAGCGTCAAGGGTTGGCTCGTCAACGTTGTCATCGCCAGCTGCGATCACCTCGCCTTCAAATTCCTCACCTTCGAGCTCTTCACCTTCGACTTCCGAAGGCTCCTGCACACGCTCCAGGCCGACCAGTTTTTCGTCCTTGGCCAGCTTGATCAGGGTCACGCCCTGGGTGTTACGGCCCAGGCTCGACACTTCCGCCACACGGGTACGCACCAGGGTGCCCTGGTCGGAAATCAGCATGATCTCCTCGCCGTCGAGCACCTGCACCGCGCCGACAAGACGGCCGTTGCGGTCGTTGCTGACCATGGCGATCACGCCCTGGCCGCCACGCTTGTACTCCGGGAACTCGCTGATGGCGGTGCGCTTGCCATAACCACGCTCGGAAGCGGTGAGGATCTGGCTGCCTTCTTCCGGGATCAGCATGGAAATCAGCTTCTGCCCTTCCGGCAGGCGCATGCCGCGTACACCGCGGGCGGTACGGCCCATGGCTCGTACGTCGGATTCCTTGAAGCGTGTGACCTTGCCGCCGTCGGAGAACAGCATGACTTCGCGCTCGCCATCGGTGATGGCTGCGGAAATCAGCACGTCGCCTTCGTCCAGTTCCAAGGCGATCAGGCCCACGCTGCGTTGACGGCTGAAGGATTCCAGCGGGGTCTTCTTCACGGTGCCTTTGGCGGTGGCCATGAAGATGAAGTGACCTTCGGTGTATTCCTCGACCGGCAGCATGGTGGTGATGTATTCATCACTGTCCAGCGGCAGCAGGTTGACCAACGGACGACCACGGGCAGCGCGGGAGGCCTCCGGGATTTCGTAGGTCTTGAGCCAGTACACCTTGCCTTTGCTGGAGAACAGCAGCAGCGTGGTGTGGCTGTTGGCGACCAGCAGGTGAGCGATGTAGTCCTCATCCTTCACGCCGGTAGCCGATTTACCTTTACCGCCACGACGCTGGGCCTGGTAGGCCGCCAGCGGCTGGGTCTTGGCATAGCCGCCGTGGGAGATGGTCACCACGCGCTCTTCTTCCGGGATCATGTCACCCAGGGTCAGGTCCAGGCGCGCATCGAGGATTTCGGTGCGGCGCACGTCGCCGTATTCGGCGCGGATCACTTCCAGTTCTTCGCGGATCACTTCCATCAGGCGCACAGCGCTGCTGAGGATGCGGATCAACTCGCCGATCTGGTTGAGGATCTCCTGGTACTCGGCCAGCAGCTTCTCGTGCTCAAGGCCAGTCAGGCGGTGCAGGCGCAGTTCCAGGATGGCCTGGGCCTGTTCTGGCGACAGGAAGTACTTGCCCTCACGCAGACCGTATTGCGGGTCCAGGGTCTCGGGGCGGCACGAGTCGGCGCCAGCGCGCTCAACCATCGCGACCACGGCACTGGATTCCCAAGGTGTGCTGATCAGCGCTTCCTTGGCTTCCGACGGGGTTGGCGAGGCCTTGATGAGGGCGATCACCGGGTCGATGTTCGACAACGCAACCGCCTGGCCTTCCAGGATATGGCCGCGCTCGCGGGCCTTGCGCAGTTCGAACACGGTACGGCGGGTGACCACTTCGCGACGGTGACGCACGAAGGCTTCCAGCAGGTCCTTGAGGTTCAGGATGCGCGGGCGGCCGTCGATCAGGGCAACCACGTTGATACCAAACACGCTTTGCAGCTGGGTCTGGGCATAGAGGTTGTTGAGGATCACCTCAGGCACTTCGCCGCGACGCAGTTCGATGACCACGCGCATACCGTCCTTGTCGGACTCGTCGCGCAGCTCGGTGATGCCTTCCAGCTTCTTCTCTTTAACCAGCTCGGCGATCTTCTCGATCAGGCGTGCCTTGTTCAACTGGTACGGGAGTTCGGTGATGACGATCTGCTGGCGGCCACCGACCTTGTCGATGTCTTCGATGATCGAGCGGGCACGCATGTAAATGCGCCCGCGACCGGTGCGGTAGGCTTCGATGATGCCGGCGCGCCCGTTGATGATCGCGGCGGTCGGGAAGTCCGGACCGGGGATGTATTGCATCAGCTCATCGACGGTCAGCTCAGGGTTGTCGATAAGGGCCAGGCAACCGTCGATGACTTCACCGAGGTTGTGCGGCGGGATGTTGGTGGCCATGCCCACGGCGATACCGCTGGAACCGTTGACCAGCAGGTTGGGAATCTTGGTGGGCATGACAGCCGGGATCATTTCGGTGCCGTCGTAGTTCGGCACCCAGTCCACGGTTTCTTTATGCAGGTCGGCCAGTAGCTCGTGCGCCAGCTTGGTCATGCGCACTTCGGTGTATCGCATGGCCGCGGCGTTGTCGCCGTCCACCGAACCGAAGTTGCCCTGGCCGTCTACCAGCAGGTAGCGCAGGGAAAACGGCTGCGCCATCCGAACGATGGTGTCGTACACCGCAGTGTCGCCGTGAGGGTGATACTTACCGATCACGTCACCGACAACACGGGCAGATTTCTTGTACGGCTTGTTCCAGTCGTTACCCAGCTCGCTCATCGCGAACAGCACACGCCGGTGCACGGGCTTCAAGCCATCGCGCGCATCAGGCAGTGCCCGACCGACAATTACGCTCATCGCGTAGTCGAGGTAGGACTGTTTCAGCTCGTCTTCGATATTGACCGGGAGGATTTCTTTGGCCAGTTCGCCCATGAGAAGCCTGATTCCTTTTTCGGGTGAAACCTCGTCACATCCATTCGGGACGAACGAAGCTCGCCGCTGCCGGCACGGTGCCTGACAACGACTTACGACAAATCAACGAGTTATGACACGGATCTGCACGTTATAGGCCACCCCTCGGGGCAGCCCTGGAAACCGCCGGATGTTATCACAATCGCCGCCACGCACCTATCCCCCTGATGCGCATGGAGGCTAGTAATTTGACGGATGACAGGCTTGAAGGGGACGAGAGGGGCTCAGAGGCGCGATGGTGCTTTTTTGCGAGGGTGGAATGCAGACGTTTTATTGACTTCAAGGGCCAATCGCAGGCAAGCCAGCTTCCACCTTTGATGTGTGAACACGGTTGAAGGTGGGAGCTGGCTTGCCTGCGATTGCGCCCCCACAGCCACCGACACCCTCAATGCAGGCGCTTACGGCACATCAACTTGGCCAGTTTGGCAGTGTCTGGCCGCTCGACAATGCCTTTTTCGGTGACGATCACGTCAATCAGGTCCGCAGGCGTCACATCAAACACAGGGTTAAACGCCGCGATATCCAACCGCTGCCCATCAACCTCAAGCAACTCACCAATATCCCGCTGCTCCAGCGCAACATCCTCCCCCGTAGCCATCATCAAATCGAGGGTCGAACTCGACGCCACCACCATAAAACGCACGCCATGGTGCATGGCACACACGGCCAACTGATAAGTGCCGATCTTACTGATCACATCGCCATTGGCCGCAATACAGTCAGCTCCCACCACCACCCAGGTCACGCCTTTGGTCTTGAGGATATGCGCCCCGGCGGAGTCGGCATTCACCGCCACCGGGATGCCCTGGCCCGCCAACTCCCACGCTGTAAGACGGGAGCCTTGCAGCCAGGGGCGGGTTTCATTGACATAGACCTGCTCGACCAGCCCCTCCAGATACGCGGCATGAATCACCCCGAGGGCTGTACCAACGCCGCCGGAGGCCAACGCGCCGGCGTTGCCATGGGTGAGGATCGCCTGGGCATTGCCCTGGTGCTTGCGAATCCGCTCCATGCCCAACTGGGCCATGACCACGTTGGCCTCCCGGTCGCTCTCATGGATCGCGACGGCTTCGGCTTCCAGCGCCACCAGCGGGTCGGCGTGCTGCTTGAGGCGGTCGAGGCGGTCGCGCATGCGCTGCAAGGCCCAGAACAGGTTCGATGCGGTCGGTCGGGTATGGGCCAGCAAGGCGTAGTCTTCTTCCCATGCAGCCTGCCAGTCAGCACCCTCGGCGATACGCTCGCGGGCGGCCAGGACCAAGCCATAGGCGGCGCAGATGCCGATGGCCGGCGCGCCCCGCACCACCATGGTGCGAATGGCGTCGGCCACCGACTCAACGGTACCGCAGGCCACCCAGTGCTTGCGGGACGGCAAAACGCGCTGATCGAGCAGGTGCAGCGCGCCATCACGCCATTCGATGGCCTTCACTTTGTCTGCAGCCAATAGTCGGTCGCGCATCCCTTACCCCGCACTCATGAACAAAAGCCGCGGATTATAGCGATCCGCCAGCCAGGACGCTCGGGTATACTTCGCCCTTCTTTTATAGCTGCCTGGGAAGAAGCCTGCGATGACCTCCACTGCCGCCCCGCTCGACTTGTTGCTGCTGCCGACCTGGCTGGTACCCGTCGAGCCCGCTGGGGTGGTGCTCAAGGAGCATGGCCTGGGTATCCGCGATGGCTGCATTGCCTTTATCGGGCCACGGGACGCGGCGTTGAAGCTGGCGGCGCGAGAAGTGCGTGAACTGCCCGGCATGCTGCTCAGCCCCGGCCTGGTCAATGCCCACGGCCATGCAGCCATGACCCTGTTCCGCGGCCTGGCCGACGATTTGCCACTGATGACCTGGCTGGAAAAACACATCTGGCCCGCCGAAGCCAAGTGGGTCGATGAAGCGTTCGTGCGCGACGGCACCAACCTGGCCATTGCCGAGCAGATCAAGGGCGGCATCAGCTGCTTCTCGGACATGTATTTCTACCCAAAGGTCGCCAGTGAGTGCGTGCACAACAGCGGTATGCGTGCGCAGATCGCACTGCCGATCCTCGACTTCCCGATCCCCGGCGCCAGTAGTGCCGACGAGGCGATTCGCCAGGGTATCGAGCTGTTCGGCGACCTCAAGCACCACCCGCGCATCAAAATCACTTTCGGCCCACACGCCCCGTACACCGTGTGCGATGCCAACCTGGAAAAAATCCGGGTGATCGCCGAAGAGCTGGACGCCGTGATCCATATGCACGTTCACGAAACCGCCTTTGAAGTGCAGCAAGCCATCGAGCAGACCGGCGAGCGGCCATTGGCGCGCCTGGCTCGCCTTGGCTTGCTGGGCCCGCGCTTTCAGGCCGTGCACATGACCCAAATCAGCGAAGACGACCTGGCTTTACTGGTAGAAAGCAACACCAGCGTCATTCACTGCCCGGAATCGAACCTGAAACTGGCCAGCGGCTTTTGCCCGGTGGAGCGCTTGTGGCAGGCTGGCGTCAACGTGGCCATCGGCACCGACGGCGCTGCCAGCAACAATGACCTGGATTTGCTCGGCGAAACCCGCACGGCGGCGATGCTGGCCAAGGCCGTGGCCGGTTCGGCCACTGCGCTGGATGCCCACCGCGCCTTGCGCATGGCCACACTCAACGGCGCCAGGGCGATGGGCCTGGACAGCCAGATTGGCTCCCTGGAAATCGGCAAGGCGGCAGACATCGTCGCTTTTGATCTTTCCGGGCTGGCGCAACAACCGATCTACGATCCGGTCTCACAGCTTATATATGCCACCGGGCGCGATTGCGTGAAACACCTTTGGGTTGCCGGCAAGCCATTGCTCGACGACCGGCAATTGACCCGCATGGATGAACAACAGTTGACCGCCACGGCCATTGCCTGGGGCCAACGCATCAGCGGGCACAGCGAATAACGACGCGGCTGAAGCCTTGGGTTCAGCCGCGACACACCGACTTATCAGATTCAGAGGATTCACCATGAGCAACGTCGACCACGCCGAAATCGCCAAGTTTGAAGCCCTTGCCCATCGCTGGTGGGACCGCGAGAGCGAATTCAAGCCCTTGCACGACATCAACCCACTGCGGGTCAACTGGATTGACGAGCGCGTCAACCTGGCCGGCAAGAAAGTGCTGGACGTCGGTTGCGGCGGCGGCATCCTCAGCGAAGCCATGGCCCAGCGCGGCGCCACCGTCATGGGCATCGACATGGGTGAAGCGCCGCTGGCCGTGGCCCAGTTGCACCAGCTCGAATCCGGCGTGAGCGTGGAGTACCGCCAGATCACCGCCGAAGCCCTGGCCGAAGAAATGCCCGAGCAGTTCGACGTGGTCACCTGCCTGGAAATGCTCGAACACGTGCCAGACCCGTCCTCGGTGATCCGTGCGTGCTTCCGTATGGTCAAGCCCGGCGGCCAGGTGTTCTTCTCCACCATCAACCGCAACCCCAAGGCTTACCTGTTCGCGATCATCGGCGCCGAATACATCATGAAGCTGCTGCCACGCGGCACCCATGATTTCAAGAAATTCATCCGCCCTTCCGAGCTGGGTGCGTGGAGCCGCCAGGCCGGGCTGACCGTCAAGGACATCATCGGCCTGACCTACAACCCGCTGACCAAGCACTACAAGCTGGCCAACGATGTTGACGTCAACTACATGATCCAGACCCTGCGCGAGGAGTAAGCCTGTGAAGTTGCGAGCGGTTCTCTTCGACATGGACGGTACCCTGCTGGATACCGCGCCGGACTTTATCGCCATCTGCCAAGCCATGCGCGCCGACCGCGGCCTGGAACCGATCAACCCGCAGCACATCCGCGATGAAATTTCCGGCGGTGCCCGGGCGATGGTTGCCGTGACCTTCTCGATGGATCCTGAATCCCCAGGCTTTGAAGAGCTGCGCCAGGAATTCCTGGAGCGCTACCTCAAGGACTGCGCGGTGCACAGCAAACTGTTCGACGGCATGGCCGAACTGCTGGAAGACATCGAGAAAGCCAAGCTGATCTGGGGCGTGGTCACCAACAAGCCGGTGCGCTTTGCCGAACCGATCATGCAGCGCCTGGGCCTGGCCGAACGCTCGGCCGTGCTGATCTGCCCGGACCATGTGAAAAACAGCAAGCCGGACCCGGAGCCGATGATCCTGGCGTGCAAAATGCTCGACCTGGACCCGGCCAGCGTGCTGTTCGTGGGCGATGACCTACGCGACATCGAATCCGGCCGCGACGCCGGTACGCGCACGGCGGCGGTCACCTATGGCTATATCCACCCGGATGACAACCCACGCCACTGGGGCGCGGATGTGGTGGTGGATCACCCGCTGGAATTGCGCAAGGTGCTGGATAACGCGCTGTGCAGTTGCTGATTGTTCGAAGATCTCAGCAACGCTGAGATCAATGTGGGAGCTGGCTTGCCTGCGATAGCGGCCTGCCAGCCAGCACATCTGGCGGCAGTTAGTCCGCCATCGCAGGCAAGCCAGCTCCCACAGGAAATGGATTCCACTTCAAGTGGTGTATCACCTTGAATTTTGTCGAGGCTATTTATGTTTGATTACTCTGCACCGCCAGAACTGCTCAAAGGCCGGATCATCCTGGTAACCGGCGCCGGGCGCGGGATTGGTGCGGCAGCGGCAAAAACCTATGCCGCCCATGGCGCCACCGTGCTGTTGCTGGGCAAGACCGAAGCCAACCTGGCCCAGGTGTATGACGAGATCGAAGCCGCGGGCCACCCACAGCCGGTGGTAATCCCGTTCAACCTGGAGACCGCCCTGCCCCATCAATACGATGAGCTGGCAGCGATGATCGAAAAAGCATTCGGCCACCTCGACGGCTTGTTGCACAACGCCTCGATCATCGGCCCGCGCACGCCCATCGAGCAGTTGTCCGGCGAGAACTTCATGCGGGTGATGCACGTCAACGTCAACGCGATGTTCATGCTGACCAGCACTTTGCTGCCGCTGCTCAAGCTGTCCCAGGACGCGTCGGTGGTGTTCACCTCCAGCAGTGTCGGGCGCAAGGGCCGTGCTTATTGGGGTGCCTATGGCGTGTCCAAGTTCGCCACCGAGGGGCTGATGCAAACCCTGGCCGATGAGCTGGAAGATGTGGCCGCAGTGCGCGCCAACAGCATCAACCCGGGCGGCACCCGCACCAGCATGCGCGCCCAGGCGTACCCAGGGGAAAACCCGATGGAAAGGCCGGCGCCGGAAGAGATCATGCCGGTGTACCTGTACCTGATGGGGCCCGACAGTGCCGGCATCAATGGCCAGGCCTTCGATGCGCAATAAGCCCTGACACACCGCAAAACAAAGGTGGGAGCTGGCTTGCCTGCGATAGCGGTGGTGAATATTCCATCGCCATCGCAGGCAAGCCAGCTCCCACATTGCGTTGTGGTGTAGTTAAAAACTCAATTTTTGACCACTTCCTCAAGGGTGAAGCGCCCCAACGGGTTCTGCAGGAAGTTGCTTATGTTCTTGCGTGAGATGTTGATGTACGGGCTGTAGTACAGGTCAATCCAGTTCACATCCTGCTTGGCCAGTTTCTGCAACTCCACATACATTTGCTCACGCTTGGCCGGGTCTGCCTCGATCCGCGCGGCCGCCACCAATGCCTTGACCTGGTCGTTCTTGTAGCGGGTCATGTAGTTCTGGTTGGTGTCGTGGCCCAGTACGAAGGTGGTTTTCTGGTCGGGGTCGAGGATGTCGTTGGTCCAGTACATCACCGAAATATCGTATTCACCGTCCACCAGCATCTGCCAGCTTTGGGTGGGGTCGACTTTCTGCAGGTTGGCGGTCACGCCGACCTTGGCTAGCTGGTCCTTGATGATCACCGCGATCTGCTCGTCGGCCTCGTTGCCGGCGTTGACCACGTAGTTGAGCTTCAAATCCTGGGCACCCGCAGCGGCCAGCAGCTTCTTGGCTTCGGCCGGGTCGTACGGGCGTTGCAGGTTGTTGGCGTAGTGGTACAGCGAGCCCTTTGGAATGTAGGAATAAGCCACGGTGCCTTGACCGTAAGTGACGGCTTTGACCAGCGATTGCTTGTCGATGGCCATGTCCAGGGCCTGGCGCACTTGCGGCTTGGCCAACAAGCCGTGCTCGTGGTTGATCAACAGGTGATCTTCACGGGTGGACGGGTCGGCGTGGATCACCACGTTCTGGTCTTTCTTCAGCTCTTCCACGCGGGAGAACGGTACAAAGATCGCCGTGTCGAGTTCGTTGTTCTGCACCATGCGCATGCGCGTGTTGTCATCGGTCACCGACACCCATTCCACGCCGTCCAGGCTCACGCTGCCGGCCTGCCAGAAATTCGGGTTTTTCTTCAGGATCACGCGGTCGCCCTTGCGCCACTCGTCCACGGTAAACGCGCCGGACGTCACCGGGTTTTCCGAGTAGGCGTCTTCGCCCATCTTGGTCATGGCTTTTTCCGACAGGATCGACACCGTCGGCGACGCCAGTTGCGAGAGGAAGGCCACAGCCGGGGTTTTCAGGGTGACCACCAGGGTCTTGGCATCGCTGGCCGTGGCGGTGTTGATCAGGCTGAACGGGTCGCTCCACAACGAGGCCTTGTTGTCGCGGATGCGCAGCAGGCTGAACGCGGCGTCGGCGGCAGTGATCGGCGAGCCGTCAGAGAACTTCGCCTCGCGCAGCTTGAAGGTGTAGGTCAGGCCATCCTTGGAAATGTCCCAGCTTTCGGCGAGGCCCGGTTCCATCTTGGTGCCCAGGTTATCCACGCGCACCAGGGTGTCGTAGACGTTGGCAAATACCCAGGTGTCGCGGTTTTGCGCGCTTTTGATCGGGTCGAAAGTGGTGCTGTCTTCACGGCAGCCGATGGTGAGCACACCGGCGGCATGGGCCAGGCCGGCGGTCAGCGACCAGGCCGTGAGGGTAGCGGCGGCGAGCAATTTCAAGTGGCGCGAGTGCATATCACAACTCCTTGTTAATGAATGGCAGAGGGTCAAAGCAAAGGGTCTTCAAGCACGCAACTGTACCGATGCTCGTGCTGGAAATGGGTGGGGGGCAATACCGAGGAACACATGGCTTGCGCATACCGGCAACGCGGGTGAAAGGCACAGCCTGTCGGCAGATTCAGCGGGCTCGGCGGTTCGCCGGGCAATGGCTGCGCAGGCAATGGCCGGTGCGGATCGATCTCCGGGATGGCCTGGATCAGCGCCGCCGTGTACGGGTGACGGGGCGCGGTGAACACCGCTTCCACCGGGCCTTCTTCGACGATCTTGCCCAGGTACATCACCGCCACGCGGTCGCATAGGCGCCTTACGATGGCCAGGTCATGGGCGATAAACAGGATCGCCAGGTTCATACGCTGTTGCAGTTCCAGCAGCAGGTTGATGATCTGGCCCTGGATCGACACATCCAGCGCGGCCACGCATTCATCGGCAATGATCAGGCGTGGCTCCACCGCCAGCGCCCGGGCGATACCCACGCGCTGGCACTGGCCGCCACTGAGGGAGCCGGGCTTGCGTGAAGCCAGCTCAGGACGCAAGCCGACCAGTTCGAGCAACTCATTCACACGATCAGGAATCTGCTGCGCCGCCACCTTACGCTGCACACGCAGTACCTCGGCGATGGTTTCGCCAATGCTGTGCCGTGGATTGAGCGCGGCGTAGGGGTCCTGGAAAATCATCGCGGTCTCATGCCGCAGCCGGGCGATGTCGATGGCACTGCCATGGGCCATGTCGATACCGTCGAACAACACCTGCCCGGCGCTGATCGGGTTGAGGTGCAGAATTGCCCGGCCCAGGGTGCTCTTGCCACTGCCGGACTCGCCCACCAAACCCAGGGTTTCACCGGCGGCGAGGTTCAGCGATACCCCGTTCACCGCCCTCACCCACTGGCGGTTGAGGCCAAACAGGCCGCTGCCGGACGCCGTAAAGCGCACTTCCAAATCCTTGACCTGTAACAGGCTCATGGGCGCGCTCCCAACGGGTAGTGACAGGCCACGCGTGCGCCTTGGGGCAGCAACTCGGCGCACAAGGCGCCGGCCTGTGGGCAGCGCGGGTGGAAGCGGCAGCCGTCGGGCAATGCATCGAGCAACGGCGGCTGGCCAGCAATGGTGCGCAACAACGCATGCCCGCTGCTGTGGGCTGGCTGGCAGTCGATCAGGCCTGCGGTATACGGATGTTGCGGTTGGGCCAGCAGTTCGTATTTGCTGCCGTGCTCGCACAGGCGCCCGGCATACATCACGGCGATGGCATCGCAGGTTTGCGCCACCACGCCCAGGTCATGGGTGATCATGATGATCGACAGGCCACGCTGGTCGCGCAGGTCGAGCAACAGCCGCAGGATTTGCGCCTGCACCGTCACATCCAGGGCCGTGGTCGGTTCGTCGGCGATCAACACCTTCGGGTTGCAGCCCAGGGCCACGGCGATCATTGCGCGCTGGCGCATGCCACCGGAAAACTCATGGGGGTAGTTGTCGACCCGCGCCTGGGGGTCGGGAATCCCGACCTGACGCAATACCTCGATCGCCTGCAAGCGCGCGTCTTTTTTCGACGCGCCTTGGTGCAGGCGGATGCCCTCGGCGATCTGCTCACCGATGCGCATCAACGGGTCCAGGTGGCTGCTGGGGTTCTGGAAGACCATGCCCAACTGCCCGCCGCGCACGGCACGCATGCCGGCATCATCCAGTGCCAACAGGTCCTGGCCGGCCAACTGCACAGCGCCGCCCTGCACGCGAAGATTGGGCGATGGCAACAGACGCATCAGGCCGCGACAGGCCATGGTCTTGCCGGAACCGCTCTCGCCCACCAGGCCAAGGATTTCACCTTCGGCCAGGTCGAAGGACACCCGATCCACCAAGGTGACCTCACTCCCGGCGTTGTTGGCGATCACACTGAGGTCGCGCACCTGCAACAGGCTCATGAGCGCTCTCCCAATACCTGCGCAACACCATCGGCCAACAGGCTGAAGCCCATGGCCAAGGTCACGATGGCCAGGCCCGGAAAGGTGCAGATCCACCAGGCGGTGGTGATAAAGGCTTGCCCCTCGGCCACCATCGTCCCCCATTCGGCGGTCGGCGGTTGCACCCCCAGGCCCAGGTAACTGACGGCGGCGCCGTTGAGCAGCACCAGCACCGCGTCGGACATGGAAAACACAATGGAGCCAAACAGCGCATTAGGCAGCAAATGCCGGAACAGAATGCGCCCATGGCCAAAGCCCAGGCTCTTGGCGGCCAGGGCGAACTCGCTTTCCTTGAGCACCAGGATCTGCGAGCGAATCAGGCGCGCGTACGACACCCAGCCCACCAGCGCCATGGCGATGTAAAAACTCTGCAAGCCCGGCCCGAGGATGGCCATGATCGCCAGCATCAGCACCAGGAACGGGAACGCCAGCACCACATCGATCACACGCATGCAGACACTGTCGAAACGCCCGCCGATATAACCCGAGACCGCACCGATAAAGGTGCCAATGATGAACGGGAAGATCACCCCGATAACCGCCAACTGCAGGTCGATGCGCGCCCCCCAGATCACCCTCGACAGGATGTCCCTGCCGTAATTGTCCGTACCCAACGGATGGGCAAGGCTGGGGGCCAGCAAACTCATGCTGGTGTCCTGCGCGATAGGGTCATAGGGCGCGACCCACGGCGCAAACAACGCCAGGGCCAACCACGCGAACAGGATCAACAAACCCCATGCGGCGGTCAGCCGGCCATTGCGAAAACCAAAGCGCAGGCGCAAGCGCCACGGGGCAATCAATGGGCGACTGCTCATTGCATCTTCACCCGTGGGTCGAGGGCCACGGTTACCAGGTCGGCCAGGAAGTTGACCACCACCGTGGCACAGGCCAGCACCATCGCCACACCCTGCACCACCATGTAGTCACGGGTGAAAATGCCGCGCACCAGCAACTGGCCGATGCCTGGAATCGCGAACAGGCTTTCGATGACCACCGTGCCGCTGATCAGCCAACCGATGTTGACCGCCAGCAGGTTGACCGCCGGCACCAGAGCGTTGGGCAGTACATGCCGGCGAAACACCGCGCCTTCCGCCAGCCCGCGTGCACGTGCGGCAGTGACGTGATCCGCCTGCAACTCCATCAACATGCTCGCCCGCAGGTTGCGCACCAGCACCGCCGACAGCGCCAGGGCGATTGTCAGGCATGGCAAAAGCATGTGGTGCGCCTTATCCAGCCAAGTGCGCCCGTAACCGGACACCGGGAACAAGCCCCATTTCACGCTGAGCAGCAGGATCAGCATCAACCCCAGCCAGAACGCCGGCATGCCCAGGCCGACCGTGGTGAACACGCGGATCAGCTTGTCCGCCCAACGGCCTTGCTGGCGCGCCGCAATCGTTGCCAGTGGCACCGCTATCAACAAAGCGAGCACCACGCTGCCCAGCACCAGCACCAGCGTCGGCTCGATCCGGGTGACGATCAGTTTCAGGGCGTCGACCTTGTACAGCAGCGATTGGCCGAGGTCGCCCTTGAGCAGGTTTTTCAGGAAGTAAAAGTATTGCAGCCACAAGGGCTGGTCGAGGCCGAACTGGGCGCGGATCTTCAGCAGCGCATCCGGCGTGCTGCGCGAACCCAGCAAGGCACGCGCCGGGTCGCCAGGAATCGAGCGCACCAACACGAAGGTGATCAGGCTGATGCCCAGCAGCACCGGCAGCAATTGCAGGGGCCGGGACAACACAAAACGGTAGCGCGCCAGGTTCATGCGTCAGCCTCGGTGGCGAGCGAGAAAGTCCAGCAGCACCGGGAAGTACGCCTGTGGCTCCTCGTAAAAAGGCATATGACTGCTGTTGGGGAACACATGCAACTCGGCGTGGGGGGCTGCAAGTTTCATGCGCATCGCACAGGCGGGGGTGAGTTCATCATGCTGGCCGGTGGTGATCAGGATCGGCATCGTGAACTCGGCCATTTCCTTGAGGCGGTTCCAGTCCTTGAGGTTACCGATATAGAGGAACTCGTTGGGACCTTGCATGGTTTCGTACGGCCCCATGTTCCAGTCGCCCAGGGAGCGCTTGACCGGCTCTGGCCATTCGTCGAGCCGGCACACGTGGCGGTAGTTGAGCAAGGTGATGGCGGCCTGGTACTGCGGGTGGTCGAGGGTGCCCATGGCTTCGTGGCGTTGCATCATGGCCACGGTTTCGCTGCCCAGGGCGCCGCGCAGACGCTCCAGTTCCTGGGACAGGTGGGGAATGTCGCCGACGGTGTTTTCCAGGATCAGGCTTTTGAGCGCACCGGGATAATGCACGGCATATTCGATCCCCAGCCAACCGCCCCAGGAATGCCCGAGCAGATGCACGCGGCCCAGGCCCAGCGCCTGGCGCACGGTCTCGACTTCTTCGACATAACGGCGGATTTCCCACAGTGAGGCATCGGTCGGTCTGGCTGATGCGCCCGTGCCAAGCTGGTCGAATGCAACCACTCGCAGGTTATGTGCTTTGAGCCAGCCATGGGCGTCGCGCAGATAGTCACACGGCAGGCCCGGCCCGCCGTTGAGACACAGCAGCACCTCATCGCCTTCGCCAAAGCTGTAGACCACGAGGTTATGGCCGTCGACTTGCACGTTGTACTGCTGGTCGGGGGCAATTTCACGCCACATGCATACATTCCTTGTGTTGTATCGGCCTGGCGGGTAGCGGCCGTTTATCAGGTCAACACTACCGAGGATGCCGTGCGTCCATAACCTAGTATTTCTTATAGGTTTGGCCTGGCAGTCCTTCGCCGGGGCGTGGCATTCTACTTGCAGCAAGTCGAGATTCAAATGAATTCGGGAGCAGAACGGATGCTGGCCAAGCTGACCGCCTTCAATAATCGCCTCATACCGGGCAGGAGCCTGGATGAACAGATGGACAATACGTTTATCCTTGCCCAACAACTGGGCTTCGATGCCCTGGTGTATGACTACACCCCGGTGCCCATCGACCTCAACGGCGCACTGATCACGCCCTCGCTGTTGCAACTGCGCAACACACCGAGCGATTGGCACGCCTTATGGTGCAGCGAAGGGTTTTACCAGATCGACCCGGTGCAACACCTGGCGCTGAGCACAGTGTCGCCGTTTGTCTGGTCCTATGAGGCCAAGACTGAGACGGCCCTGCAAAAGATCATCGACCCCTGCCACGCCCCCGTTTCTTCTTATCTGCATGAGCGTCAGCTGACCTGCGGCGTCAGCGTGCCGATTCATCTGCCCCGGGGCGGCTTCGCCTCGCTGACCGGGTTGCGCACCGGCAAGGCGCGCACGGTATTGAAGGACGCCCAACATACGCTGGCCGATTTCAGCCTGATTACCCATGCCCTCCAGGAAGCGGCGTACCCGCTGTTCAGCAAGGAGGTGCGGGCTTATCCGCACATACGCCTGACCAAGCGCGAGCGCGAATGCCTGAAATGGGCGGCTGAAGGCCTGACCGCCGCCGAAATCGCCTCGCAATTGAGCCGCTCCCTGGCGGTGGTCACTCTGCACCTGGCCTCGGCCATGCACAAACTGGGCGCCAAGAACCGTGTTCAGGCCGTGGTTCGCGCCACCCACTACCGCTTGCTGGAAGGTTGAGCTTTCGGCAAAAACCTATCTGTTTTGCTAGTTACCTAAACTTTTTGTTCAGACTATCGTAACCCTGATCCTTTTTTTCAGAGCAGGGTACGAAATGGAATTCATCGAAAAAGTTCGCGAAGGCTACGCGCCCTTTGGCGCCTATCAGACCTGGTATCGCGTCACCGGCGACCTGACCACAGGCCGCACGCCCTTGGTGATCATCCATGGCGGCCCAGGCTGCACCCACGATTACGTCGACGCCTTCAAGGACGTCGCCGCCAGCGGCCACGCGGTCATCCACTACGACCAGTTGGGCAACGGCCGCTCCACGCACTTACCGGAAAAAGACCCGTCGTTCTGGACCATCGGCCTGTTCCTCGACGAGTTGAACAACCTGCTGGACCACCTGCAAATCAGTGAGAACTACGCGATCCTCGGTCAATCCTGGGGCGGCATGCTCGGCAGCGAACACGCAATCTTGCAACCCAAGGGCCTGCGCGCGTTTATCCCTGCCAACTCCCCCACCTGCATGCGCACCTGGGTCAGCGAAGCCAACCGCCTGCGCAAGCTGTTGCCTGAAGGCGTGCATGAAACCCTGCTAAAGCACGAGCAGGCCGGCAACTACCAAGACCCACAATATCTGGCGGCCTCACGGATTTTCTATGACCAGCATGTGTGCCGGGTCAACCCGTGGCCCGAAGAAGTGGCACGCACCTTCGCCCAGGTGGATGCCGACCCGACGGTGTACCACGCCATGAGCGGCCCGACCGAATTCCACGTGATTGGCAGCTTGAAGGACTGGAATGTGATCGGCCGCCTGTCAGCCATCAAGGTGCCAACCCTGGTGATTTCCGGTCGACATGACGAAGCCACACCGTTGGTGGTCAAGCCATTCCTGGATGAGATAGCGGACGTGCGCTGGGCACTGTTTGAAGACTCCAGCCACATGCCCCATGTGGAAGAGCGCCAGGCGTGCATGGGGACGGTGGTGAAGTTTCTGGATGAGGCGTGTTCGTTGCCGCACAAAGCCCTCAAGGCCGGCTGAAATCCGCCCTCTGTAGGAGCGAGCTTGCTCGCGAAAAACTATCAGACGCCGTGTTTATTCAGGAAGCACGCGTCATCGTTGACGTTCTTCGCGAGCAAGCTCGCTCCTACCTGTTTAAACCTCAGTGGTTTCGGGTTTTGCGGCTTTCTTTGAGGTATCTGCTACCAGGGGAATTTCCTTGCCCTCGGCATCAAACAACTTCCCACCCCGGTAGTAATCCCCATCGCGCAACGCAGCCACGTCGCGAAAGCACAAGCTGCGCTCAGTCCCCGCCACAAACACTGACTGCTGGTCCGAGTTGCCGGCGGTGAAGTGGTTGAACGCCAGGTTCAGCAATATCGCCATGATTGCCGACGAGCTGATACCCGAGTGGAAGATGGTCGCGAACCAGCTTGGAAACTGATCGTAGAAGCTCGGCGCGGCGATGGGGATCATGCCGAAGCCGATAGACGTGGCAACGATGATCAGGTTCATGTTGTTGCGGTAATCCACCTTCGACAGCGTGCGAATCCCACTGGCCGCCACCGTGCCGAACAACACAATCCCGGCGCCGCCCAACACGGAGGTGGGCACGGCCGCGATCACCCGCCCCATGAACGGCAACAGGCCGAGCACCACCAGGAACACCCCGCCAGTGGCCACCACAAACCGACTCTTGACCCCTGTCACCGCCACCAGGCCGACGTTCTGGGCGAATGCGCTCTGGGTAAACGAACCGAAGATCGGCGCAAACATGCTCGACAACATGTCGGCACGCAAGCCGTTGCCCAGGCGCTTGGAGTCCACCTTGGTGTCGATGATCTCACCCACCGCCAGGATGTCCGCCGACGTTTCCACCAGCGTCACCATCACCACGATGCACATGGAAATGATCGCCGCCACATGGAAGGTGGGCATGCCGAAGTGAAAGGGTGTGGGGAAACCGAACATCGGCCCCTGCATGACGCCAGAGAAGTCCGCCATGCCGAGCAGCACCGCGATCACCGTGCCGATCACCATGGCCAGCAGGATCGACAAGCGAGAGATGGTTGCGCTGCCGATCTTGCTCAGCAGCAGCACCAGCACCAGGGTCAGCGCGGCCAGGCCGATGTTGGACATGCTGCCAAAATCTGCCGCCCGGCTGTTGCCACCCATGGCCCAGCGCGCCGCTACAGGCATCAGGGTCAGGCCGATGGTGGTAATCACAATGCCCGTCACCAGCGGCGGAAAAAACTTGGTGATCCTTGAGAACACCGGGGTAATCAACAAACCGATAAAGGACGCGGCCATCACCGCCCCGAGAATCGCTGGCACACCACCGGCACCGTCGCTGCCGACAATCGCCACCATGGTCGCCACACCCGCGAACGACACGCCCTGCACCAGCGGCAACTGACAGCCGAAGAACGGCAGGCCCAGGGTTTGCAAAAGCGTGGCCAGGCCACCGGCAAACAGCGATGCAGCGATCAGCAGACCGATATCCGCCGGCGACAACCCGGCGGCCTGGCCGACGATCAACGGCACGGCGACGATGCCGCCATACATGGTGAGCACATGCTGCAGGCCGTAAGCCATGTTGGCGGCGACGCCCAGATTTTCATCTTCGGGCCGCTGCGGTGACGCCTTCGGGATAGTCATGGTGAGGGGTTCTCTGTTTTTGTTGTGCGCTCACTGTATGCAATGTTCAGACTGTATGTCCATAGAGTTGTATACAATCAATCGAACAAGATACCCTCCAACGGCGTTACAAAAACAATCCGGCCGTCACGAGCCAGAACGCCAAAGGACAAAAATAATGAAAAAGGCACTACAGGGCGCCACCGTCGCATTGACCCTTCTCGGCGGCGGGGAGGCTGTTGCGGTGGAATGGATGAACAACAGCGTCGGGTTCCGCTACGGGCAGCACTTCACCAACCCGAACAACCCCGACGACTTCAGCAAGCGCATCTACAGTTTTACCCACGCCAGCGGCTACCGTTACGGCAGCAATTTCCTCAACCTCGACGTATTCCTGTCCGACAGCAGCGACCCGCGCAAAGGCACCGACCACGGTGGCAGCGAGGTGTACGCCGTGTACCGGCATCAGCTGTATGCCTCACGCGTGTTCGACTTGCCGCCGGGCACGGCGCTGATCAAGGATTACGCGCTGACCCTGGGCTTCGACGCCAACCGCAACAACAACTTCGCTTCCGCCAAGAAGCGCGCCCTGGTGATTGGCCCTACGTTGAAGTTCAACACTGTCGGCGTGCTGGACCTGAGCCTGATGTACTACAAGGAAAAGAACCACACCGGCATTCCCGGCGCGCAAGAGTCGAACCACACCTTCGACGCTACCTACATGCTCAACCTGACCTGGATGCGACCGTTCGAGGTGGGCAACCATGCGGCGAAATTCCAGGGGTTTATCAATTACGTCGGGGAGAAAGGTGAGGATTACCATGGCCGCGATACGGCAGCGGAGGCCTTGATGCGTACAGCGCTGATGGTGGCGGTGCGACCGGGTAAAAGCGTCAAGCCTAACCTGTACCTGGGGGTGGGGTATGAGTACTGGCATAACAAGTTTGGGGTGGACGGCGGCCGTGGCAGCCGCACCTCAACACCGACGCTGAACATGGAAGTGACGTTCTAACTGAAGAAGCAGGCTTTTTGTAGGAGCGAGCTTGCTCGCGAAAAACTCACCGACGCCGCGTTCATTCAGAAAGCCCGCGTTATCGTTGACGTTTTTCGCGAGCAAGCTCGCTCCTACCAGTTTGATCGTATTGTCAGCTCAGGCGTTGGCCAGTTCGGAAGAGTTGCCCTTCGGCCGTGCCAGCCAATAGCCCAACACCGCCAGTGGCGCCGTCGCCAGCATCACAATCACCGTGATCAACAGCGGTTGCTCGATCATCGACGACACCAACAGGCTGGCCACGAAGCACAAGCCCAATTGCAGGGTATTTTGCAGGGCCGCCGCCTTGCCGGAATTTTCCGCAAAGGGCATCAGCGCATTCGCCACCACAATCGGGTAGCTGGCGCCGTTGCACAGCGCCATCAGGCAGAACGGGATCAACAAGGTGGTCAGGGTCGGCACACTCAAGGTGGCCACCACGTACAACGCCACCATGCTCAAGCAATAGGCGACCAGCAACCATGGCAGCAGGGTTTTACCCGGCAGGCGCTGCAAGGCGCTGCGGCAACTGTAGCCGCCAACGAGAAACGCCAGGGTCGGCAGCACGTAGCTGAGGCCAATGTCATTCGGGCTGTAACCCATGCCACCGAGGATGAACGGCGAGGCGGTCAGCCAAGCGAAGAAGCTGGCCGAACAGGCGGCAAAGATCATCACATTGCCGGTAAACACCCGAGAAGTGAGCAATTGCCCATACCCCAGGCGCACCGGGCTGCCCTTGTGCTCCGAACGCTTGGGCACATTGCGCAGGAACAAGGTCGGCAACAACAGCAACAACGACACCACCAGCAACACGCCGAAGATCGCCTGCCAGCCAAAGTGATTCAGCACCATGGCGCCCAACAGCGGTGCCAGGGCCGGCGATAGCGACATCAACGGCATGATGCTGGCGAAGACGCGGTGAGCCTTGTCGGCCGGGTAGCGATCAATCACCAAGGCCTGCCAACTGACGGCGGCGGCACACACGCCAATCGCCTGCATAAAGCGCAGGGCCAGCAGTTGCGGCGCGCTCTGAACCCAGAACATGCCCAGGCAACCGAGCACAAACAGGCTCAGGCCCGCGATCAGAATCGGCTTGCGCCCCAGGCGGTCCGAGAGCGGCCCCCACAGCAACTGCCCCAGCGCAAAGCCGGCAAGAAAAATGCTCAAGCTGGCGCCCACCGCGCCAGCACCAATGTTCAACTGCTCGCCCATGGCGCCAAATGCCGGCAAGTACATGTCCATGGCGAGATAACCGAGCATGCTCAGCCCCGCCAGATACCAGGTAAAACCAAAAGAATTTTTCATCGAAGCCTTGTAGATACTGCCATCAAACTATTTGCTGACTGTCGCCCATTATGAGGCTGACAATATCTGTGTGAAGCGATAATAATTGGACACTCTTATCAATAATTTTGAAGGCAGTACCTATGTGGTCGGAATATTCCCTGGATGTGGTGGACGCCGTCGCCCGTCACAGCAGCTTCAGCGCCGCCGCCCAGGAACTGCACCGTGTACCGTCGGCCATCAGCTACACCGTGCGTCAGCTCGAAGAATGGTTGGCCGTGCCGCTGTTTGTGCGTCGGCATCGCGACGTGGAACTGACCCCTGCCGGCCGCCTGTTTATCGACGAAGCCCGCGGCGTGATGAAAAAAATGCTCGGCACCCGGCGCCTGTGCCAACAGGTGGCCAATGGTTGGAGCGGCCAGTTGAAGGTGGCCGTGGACTCCATCGTCAAACCCCAGCGCTGCCGGCAATTGGTGCTCGACTTCTATCGGCAGTTTCCCGAAGTGGAATTGCTGCTCGAATACGAGGTGTACAACGGCGTGTGGGATGCGTTGGCCGATGAACGCACCGACATCGTGATCGGCGCCACCAGCGCGGTGCCGGTGGCCAGCCACTTCAGCTTCCGCGACATGGGCCTGTTGAACTGGCTGTGCGTGGTCAGCGCCCGGCACCCGCTGGCGGCGGTGGAAGGTTTGCTCAGTGATGACCAACTGCGCCCCTTTGCCTCGCTGTGCATGACCGACACCTCCCGCAACCTGCCCAAGCGCGACACCTGGACCCTGGATAACCAGCGCCGCCTGGTGGTGCCCAACTGGGCGTCGGCCCTGGATTGCCTGCGCGATGGCCTGTGTGTAGGGATGGCGCCGGCCCATCAGGTGTTGCCATGGATCGAGCGCGGGGAGTTGGTGGCGCTGCAATTGAGCCGGCCATTTCCGGCCAGCCCTTCGTGTGTGGCGTGGGCGCAGAACAAACTGTCGCCGGCCATGGCGTGGTTGCTGGAATATTTAGGCGATACGGAGACCATGAACCAGGAATGGCTGAATGGCCCCTCCCTCTGATCTGATCGTTCCCACGCTCTGCGTGGGAATGCTGCCCTGGACGCTCCGCGTCCGCTCTTAAGGCGTGACGCAGAGCGTCACAGGAGGCGTTACCACGCAGAGCGTGGGAACGAGCACGCATAGCGTGGGAACGAGCATCGTCTTTCAGTCCAGTAGGCGGGTGATGGCTCACACGATCATCTCCACTTCCTTGCGCTCCAGCGTCAGTGGCGGCAACAGGCGAATGACCTTGCCCCGCGTGACGTTGATCAACAGCCCATGCTCCTGCGCGCGGATGTTCCTCCAACTCCATCCGCAACCGCGCCAGTAAGTGTTTCTGATCGCTCCCACGCTGCTGATCGTTCCCACGCTCTGCGTGGGAATGCTGCCCTGGACGCTCCGCGTCCGCTCTTAACGCGTGACGCGGAGCGTCACAGGAGGCGTTCCCACGCATAGCGTGGGAACGAGCATCGTCTTTCAGTCCAGTAGGCGGGTGATGGCTCGCACGATCATCTCCACTTCCTTGCGCTCCAGCGTCAGTGGCGGCAACAGGCGAATGACCTTGCCCCGCGTGACGTTGATCAACAGCCCATGCTCCTGCGCTGCCCGTTGGGCCAGGTCGCGGTAAGGGCTGGCCAGTTCAATGCCGATCATCAAGCCCTTGCCACGAATCGCCCGCACCTGCGGATGTTCCTCCAACTCCATCCGCAACCGGGCCAGTAAGTGTTCTCCCTGGCGCGCAGCGTTCTCGAGCAAGCCTTGCTCCTGGATAATCTCCAGCACCGTACACCCGACGCGACACGCCAGCGGGTTGCCGCCAAAGGTGCTGCCATGGCTGCCTGGGGTGAACAGCTCAGCGACGGCAGCGCGGGCCAGGCAGGCGCCGATGGGCACGCCATTGCCCAGGCCTTTGGCCAGGGTCATCACGTCCGGCACGATGCCTTCGTGCTGGAAAGCAAACCAGGTGCCGGTGCGCCCGATGCCGGTCTGGATTTCGTCGAGCATCATCAGCCAGCCGTGGCGCGTGCAGTGATCGCGCATGGCTTTCAGGTAGCCTGGTGGCGCCACCAACACACCACTTTCACCTTGGATTGGTTCAAGCAGTACCGCCGCGATGCGTGTACCGAACTGCGCGGTGACCGCCTCCAGGGCCGCCATGTCGCCAAACCCAATCTTGATGAAATCGCCGGGCAGACGCTGGAACCCCAGGCGCACCGAAGGCCCGTCGCTGGCGGCCATGGTGCCTAGCGTGCGGCCGTGGAAGGCGTTCTCCATCACGACCACCAACGGCTGTTCGATGCCTTTTTTCCAGCCATGCAAACGCGCCAGCTTCAGCGCCGTCTCGTTGGCCTCGGCGCCGGAATTGTTGAAGAACGCGCGGTCCAGCCCGGACAGTTGGGCCAGGCGCCGGGCCAATTGTTGTTGCCAGTCGATGCTGTAGAGGTTGGAGGTGTGCAGCAGCAAGCCGGCCTGTTCGCTGATGGCGGCCACTAACCTTGGGTGGGAATGGCCAACATTGGTCACCGCCACGCCAGCCACGGCGTCCAGGTATTCGCGGCCCTGTTGGTCCCACAGGCGCGTGCCCAGGCCGCGGGTGAAGCTCAGGGCCAGGGGTTGATAAGTGCTCATCAGGCAGGCGGCGGTCATGGTGGCGGCTCCAGTGCATCGTTGGGGTGGATCAAGTATGGTTAACCACCCTCGCTGGATAAACGCAGAATTGCTGCAATAACTTTAAACCAGGGCTTGATAATGGATCTGTTCCAGGCAATGTCGGTGTACGTGAAAGTCGTCGAGACCGGCAGCATGACCGCCGCCGCGCAGGAATGCGGGATTTCGACCACCATGGTGGGCAACCATCTGCGAGCGCTGGAACAACGGCTTGGCGTCAGCTTGCTCAAACGCACCACGCGCAAACAAAACCTCACCGAATTTGGCGGGCAGTATTATCAGCGCTGCCTGGAAGTGCTGGGGCTGGTGGCCGACTCCGAGCTGCTGGCCGAGCAGGTCCACAGCGAAACCCCCAAAGGCAGCCTGCGCATCACCGCGCCCCCCGTGTTCGGCACCGAACGCCTGGTGCCGGCCTTGAGTGAGTTTTCCCAGCGCTACCCACTTATCGACCTGTACGTGGTGATGAGCAATGAGCGCATGGACCTGGTCGACAGCGGTTTTGACGTGGCGATCCGTCTCGGCGAACTGGAAAGCTCCAGCCTGATCGCCCGGCCTCTGCAGGCCTATACCCTCACCCTTTGCGCCTCCCCTGCCTACCTGGCGCGACGCGGCACACCGCAAACCCCGGATGACCTGCAGCAGCATGACTGCCTGGCATTCGCCTACCCCGCGAACGACAACTGGCGCGACACCGATAAACTCTGGCGCATGACCGGCGATGAAGGTGAAGTGGAGGTGCCGGTGTCTGGCTCATTGACCATCAACAGCTCCCAAGGCTTGCGCCAGGCCGCCATCAACGGCATGGGCATCAGCATGTTGGCCGATGCCCTGGTGCAACCGGACCTGGAGAGCGGCAAGCTGGTGGCCTTGCTGACCACCTATAAACTGCCCAGCCGCCCCATGCACCTGATGTATCGCCAAGACCGCTACCGCCTGCCCAAGCTGCGGGCGTTCGTCGACTTTGTAATGGAGAAATGGGCGCGCTAGAACGCCACGCCCAACTCACGCAAACGCGCAGCGGTGCGCTCGGCCGATACGTGATGAATGCCCTGCCAGCCCAACGCAATGGCAGCCTCGATGTTGCCGGCGACGTCGTCGACAAACACCACTTCACTGGCCTGGACATCCGGCAGGTGCGCACGCACCTGGGTGAGGCTGGCGTGGTAGATCGCCGGGTCAGGCTTGATCAACTTCACCTCGCCGGACACCAGAATGTCGCGAAAACGCGTCAGGAATGGATAGTTGGCCCGGGCGTAAGGGAAGGTTTCAGCCGACCAGTTGGTAAGCCCGAACAGCGGCATCTCAACCTGATGCAACGCTTCGAGAATCGCCACGCCCTCGGGTAATTCAGCCCGTAGCATTTCGGGCCAGCGCTCGTAATAAGCCTGGATCAGGGTCGTGTGTTCGGGGTATTGGGCAACCAGGGTGCGGGTGGCTTCAGCCAGGGAGCGACCGGCATCTTGCTCGGTGTTCCAGTCCTGGGTACAGATGGTGTCGAGGAACCACTGGCGCTCAACGTCGTCGGCAATCAGCTTGCGGTACAGGTGCTGCGGGCTCCAGTCGAACAGGACACCGCCGAAATCAAAAACTACTGCACGAATCGTCATCAGATCCTCCGTTAGCATGGCTTGATAGCTGCTGGAGTCTGACAGATCTACAAGAGGGAGGCGCGCGCCGAGGCGTAAGAAGTGTCTGAAAAGACAGGTGGGGGGGGAGGCATGGCCTCATTGAGCGGACGCAATGCTCAAAACAACGAAGATCAAATGTGGGAGCTGGCTTGCCTGCGAAAGCGGTCGTACAGCCTCAGATGCTGCGACTGACACACCGCCTTCGCGGGCAAGCCCGCTCCCACAGGGGATTTGCGTTAACTGACTGGCATCAGGGCAAGCCAGTTTCCACCTTATTGACCGCGTTTTAAGCCTGGATCAGGCCGTTGATTTTGACGGTCGGGTTCACATCCGCGTCGTAATCCACGCCGTCGACTTCAAAGCCAAACAAGCGCAGGAATTCAGCCTTGTAACCGGCAAAATCGCTGATCTCGTTGACGTTGTCGTCGGTCACCTGGTTCCACAGTGCGGCCACGGCGTCCTGAACCTTCGGTTCCAGCTCGGCCAGGTCGGCACGCAGGCGGCCATCGGCGTCGAGTTTCGGCTCGCTGCCGTACAGGCTGTCCTTGAACAGGCCGTAGACCTGCTCGATGCAGCCTTCATGGGTGCCCTGCTCTTTCATCACCTTGAACAGCAGCGACAGGTACAGCGGCATGATCGGGATCGCCGAGCTGGCCTGGGTGACCACGGCCTTGAGCACCGACACACGGGCGTCGCCCTTGAGCGCAGCGAGGTTCTCGCGCAGAGTCAAAACTTTCTTGTCCAGGTCTTTCTTGGCTTCGCCGATGGAGCCGTTCCAGTAGATGTCCTGGGTCAGCTTCTCACCGAGATAGGTGAACGCGGTGGTCTTGGCGCCTTCGGCCAATACATCGGCGTCACGCAGGGCGTCGATCCACAGCTGCCAGTCTTCGCCGCCCATGACCTTCACGGTACCGTCGATTTCTTCCTGGGTCGCAGGCTCAAGCGTGGTGTCGACCACCACGCCCTTGTCGGTGTTGATCCCGCGCAGGGTCACGGCCTTGCCGATTGGCTTGAGGGTGGAGGTGTGCACCACGCCTTGCGGGTCGGTACGGCGTGGCGCAGCCAGGCTGTAGACCACCAGGTCGATCTTGCCGAGGTCTTTCTTGATGGTCTCGATGGTCAGGCGCTTGATCTCGTCGGAGAACGCGTCGCCGTTGATGCTCTTGGCGTACAGACCTTTTTCCACGGCAAACTTCTCGAACGCCGCGCTGTTGTACCAGCCGGCGGAGCTCAGCTTGCCTTCTTCGCCTTCTTTCTCAAAAAACACGCCCAGGGTGTCGGCGCCGCAGCCAAACGCAGCACTGATGCGCGCGGCCAGGCCGTAGCCGGTGGAGGCACCGAGGACCAGTACCTTTTTAGGGCCGCCCTCGATGACGCCATTTTTGGTTACGTAGTCGATCTGCTCTTTGACGTTCGCTTCACAGCCAACAGGGTGAGCGGTCACACAGATAAAGCCACGAACCCGCGGTTTGATGATCATAAAAATTTCTGCCTCTTCCAAGGTGCCGAAGGCCAATAGTGGCCATTCAACTTCAATCGTACCGGTCTATGACGCCTGAAAAACCGAAGCGTCACGATAGTCGCAAATCTTCTGTTCTCAAAATTCAATCCACAAAACGTCGGAGCCTGCACGGCAACGGTTACAAATTGTGCAGCAGCTTCACAATTTCACCCTATTTAAAAACGCCTGCCGGCCCCATAAACCCCTATGATGACGAGATTGTTTCAATATGTTTCGGCTTTGGAGCCTCGTTTCATGAGCAAAAATGCTGTCGGCAAGAAGCTGGTATCCCTGGCGTGGGTACTCGGCGTTCTGCTATTGATCTATTGTTTCCCGCGCAGTTGCCTGGTGTTTCTGCTGTTGGTGGTGTGCTGCGGCGTTTATGACTTCCTGCGTAACGGCCTGTACGACCGCGACACCATCAAGAAGTATTTTATCGGCAACGGTCGTAATACCTGGGTGCTGGCACCGTTCAACACCCTGCTCGACCTGCTCAGCAGCCACAACCGGCATGTCTACACCATGAACGACCTGCCACCGGCCTGGCGCGCAGACCTGCAACAGGTGATCGACGACGCCATGGCCCGCAAGGATGAAATCATCAGCTACCTGGACGAGCGCATGGCCGAGAAGAAACGCGGCATGTTGTTCTTCCAGTGGTACGGTCGCCCGATCGAAACCACCCTGGATATCCCGCAGCTGCGCAAGAAACTGCCGTTCGTGAAAACCATCGGCGTCTCGGTGTTCAACGAGAACCGCTCGACCTCGTTCCACTTCGGCCCCCTGCGCATGATGTTCCGTGTGCTCTACAACATGGCGCCGGCACCGCACCATGAGGGCGTGTATATCCAGGTGGGCAAGCACAAGCACTACTGGCACGACGACCCGCTGTTTATCTTCGATGACACGCTGATGCACGCGTCCTTCAACAAAAACGACGCCAAACGCTACTGCCTGTTCATTGATATTGTGCGCCCGACCCTGCTGCCCTCGGTGCTCAACGCCGTGATCGCAGGGTTTGCCGGCCTGGTCTTTACCCTGCGTCGGGTTTTCTACAAAAACTGGAAGCTGATTCAGTAAGTTCTGCGGCATGATGGTGTTGGACGGCATTTGCGCTGGGCCTTGCGCCTGAGGTAAATAACCGTCTCGTGCGACCTTAATTGGCGCTCACCATTCTCAAGCCATCGCCCCCTAGCGGGCGCGGTGGCTATGCTTTCAAGGAATCAGAATGCCCCAACGTCAAGTCATCAACGCCTCCGTCAGCCCCAAGGGCAGCCTCGAAACCCTGTCCCAACGTGAAGTGCAGCAACTGAGCGAAGCCGGTACCGGCAGCATCTACACCCTGTTCCGCCAATGCGCCCTGGCGATTCTCAATACCGGCGCGCATATCGACAACGCCAAGACCATCCTCGACGCCTACAAAGACTTTGAAGTGCGTATTCACCAGCAGGACCGCGGCGTACGTCTGGAACTGCTCAACGCCCCCGCCGATGCCTTCGTCGATGGCGAAATGATTGCCAGCACCCGCGAAATGCTGTTCAGCGCCCTGCGCGACATCGTCTACACCGAGAACGAGCTGGATAGCCAGCGTATCGACCTGAGCAACTCCCAAGGCATCACCGATTACGTGTTCCACCTGCTGCGTAACGCCCGTACGCTGCGCCCGGGTGTCGAGCCGAAGATCGTGGTGTGCTGGGGCGGCCATTCGATCAACACCGAAGAATACAAATACACCAAGAAAGTCGGGCACGAACTGGGCCTGCGCAGCCTCGACGTGTGCACCGGTTGCGGCCCCGGCGTGATGAAAGGCCCGATGAAGGGCGCAACCATTTCCCACGCCAAGCAGCGCATCACCAATGGCCGTTACCTGGGCTTGACCGAACCAGGCATCATCGCTGCCGAAGCGCCGAACCCCATCGTCAACGAGCTGGTGATTTTGCCGGACATCGAAAAGCGCCTGGAAGCCTTCGTGCGTGTGGGCCACGGCATCATCATCTTCCCCGGCGGCGCAGGCACGGCCGAGGAGTTCCTGTACCTGCTCGGCATCCTCATGCACCCGGACAACCGCGACCTGCCGTTCCCGGTGGTGCTCACCGGGCCGAAACATGCCGCGCCTTACCTGGAACAATTGCACGCGTTCGTCGGCGCCACCTTGGGCGAAGCGGCGCAGAAGCATTACCAGATCATCATCGACGACCCGGCTGAAGTGGCCCGCCAGATGACCACCGGCCTCAAGGCGGTGAAGCAATTCCGCCGCGAGCGTAACGACGCGTTCCACTTCAACTGGCTGCTGAAGATCGACGAAGGCTTCCAGCGCCCGTTCGACCCCACCCACGAAAACATGGCCAGCCTGCAACTCAACCACGCGCTGCCGGCCCATGAACTGGCGGCCAACCTGCGCCGGGCGTTCTCGGGGATCGTGGCGGGTAACGTCAAAGACAAGGGTATTCGCCTGATCGAGGAGAACGGCCCGTATGAGATCCACGGCGACCCGGCGATCATGAAACCGTTGGATGAATTATTGAAGGCGTTCGTGGCCCAGCACCGCATGAAACTGCCGGGCGGAGCGGCGTATGTGCCGTGCTATCGCGTGGTGCAATAAGCCAGCGGCGGTCGGTCATAGTTTGTATTCGTTTGGGACATAGCAACGCGTGTGAGGAACGAGAGTTCGGACTAGGGTTTTACTATTCTGACTCATTCACCTCAGCGAGCGACCTATGGACCAACGGATATTGTCCTCCGTCACTCCTTACCTTAAGGTAAGGAATATCACGATGGAGATCTTCACTATGGCCACCGCCACACTCACTTCAAAAGGGCAAATCACCATCCCAGTCCAGGTCAGGACAGCCCTGGGCCTGGAAACAGGCGACCGGGTGGAATTCGTCGAAATGGAAGACGGCAAGTTTTCCATGATTGCCGCGAGCAAAACCGTCAAGGACCTCAAGGGTTTGATCCGCAAGCCTGCCCATGCCGTGTCTATCGAAGACATGAACCGCGCCATCGCGGCCCAGGGAGCAACAGCTGGATGATCGGCCTGGATACCAACGTGCTGGTGCGTTACGTGACCCAGGACGACCCGGTTCAATCAGCCAAGGCGTCCCAGCTCATCGAATCGCTCACCGCCACCTCGCCAGGCTTTGTCAGTCTGGTGACGCTTACGGAGCTGGTGTGGGTGTTGCAGTCCTGCTACCAGTCGGCCAAAAGCGAGGTGGTGATGGTGTTGGAAACCTTGTTGCACACGCGGGAACTGACCGTCGAGCACGCCGATATCATCTGGCAGGCATTGCGCAAGTTCAGCGCAGGCAAAGCCGACTTTGCCGACTGCCTGGTTGAACGCTGTGGCCATGCGGCGGGATGCGAGTACACCGCCACCTTTGATCTGAACGCGGCCAAGGCAGCGGGAATGAAACGGCTCGGCTAGCCCGCTTTGTTTGTGTAGGAGCGAGCTTGCTCGCGAAAAAATCACAGGCACCGCGTGCAACCTGAATGCCCGCGTAACCGTTGACGTTTTTCGTGAGCAAGCTCACTCCTACAGAGAAGGAGGTTAGGTCAGCGTATCCAGCCGCCGATCTGCCAGTGGTAGCCATCATTACGCTGCACCCAGTGCGGGTGTACATAACGATAGCCCTGGCGCACCGGCTCCCAATGGCCGTGCACCGCCACATAGCGCCCGCCTTCCCAACACCAGTAACCGCGTGACCAGATATAACCCTCGCGTACCGCCGGTTCGACTTCTATCACCTGCACCGGAGGCGGCTGCGGCGCCACCACCTCAACATACTCACGTTGCACCGGCCTGCGTTCATGTACTACACGCTCTTGTACACACCCGGACGCCGCCACCACCATGGCGGCCAATGCTGCATAACGTAACAACATACAAAACCCTCGGGCGCGAACGCCCTGCACCTGCATCAGAAAGTAATCCGCCTTTATTCCAGCCGGGCTCCTGCATGGGCTTTGATTATTTTTAACAGGAAATGTCTGTCAGATTGCTGAACCCACCGGCCTCAAGTCGAACGGGCACTGCTGGCGCTGAATCTGCATGAACAGGTGAGAGAGCTCGCGCGTTTAAACCGAGCCAAAACGTTGTAATACGGCGTCGACAAACCGCCGCAACTTAGCCGTGCGCTGCCGATTCGCGGTGTAGACCAAATGCATTGATCGACTTGGCGCGTCAAAGTCCGGCAGCACCCGCACTAACTGGCCCTCGGCCAGTGCCCTGCGCAAGAAGTCTTCAGGGCCGAGCACGATACCGAAACCATCCAGCGCCGCCGACATCAGCGCCCTGCTTTCGTTGATCTGCAAACGGCTGCTTACCTGCACCCTGTGCGGGACCGCACCTTGGTAAAACACCCATTCACGATCTGCCGGGCGTGACCAGAAGGCATAGCCCAGGCATTCGTGATGCTCAAGGTCTGCCGGCGTCATCGGTGTGCCCCGCGCCTGCAAATAGGCCGGTGCCGCACAGACAACCAGGCGATACGGCGCCAGCGGCCGGGCGGTCAGGCCAGTGGTCCCCAAGGGGCCGATACGAAAGGCCGCCTCATAGCCCTCCTCTACCAGGTCGACGAAACGATCCGTAAGGTGCAGATCGATTTGCACATCCGGGTTGTCACGCAAGAATCCGGTGATCAACGGCATCAGGCTGTAGGAGCCGAACGTCACCGGAGCGGTGATTTTCAGCTTGCCACGCGGGGTGTCGTTCATGATTTGCGCAAGGGAATCCGCCGCCTTAGTCTCCGTCAGGATGTGCTTGCAACGTTCGTAGTAAGCGCTCCCCAACTCCGTAAGGCTTTGCCTTCGCGTAGTACGGTTAAGCAAGCGCGCGCCCAAGCGTTGTTCCAAGGCGGTGACATGCTTGGCCACCATTTGCGGTGACATATTCAAGCGCTCAGCGGCACGCACGTAGGAACCGAGCTCAGCAGCCATCACAAAGGCATTCATGCTTGATAAACGATCCATCATTCCCTACCCCTAGTAACAACAGCCGCGCCACAACTGCGATTTATCACCAAATGGTTGCCAATCATCATAGCCACTTCGTACTTCCATCGGAGCAAGCACATGAAGATTGGCGTAATTGGAGCAGGTTTCATTGGGCGTGCTGTGGCACAACTGGCCTTGGCCGCCGGGCATGAGGTGATGCTGAGCAATTCCCGCGGCCCGCACACCATGAGCAGCGTGGTAAGCGGCATACTCGGTGTGCAAGTTGGCAGCGCAGACGATGCCGCACGGTTCGGCGATGTGGTGCTAGTGGCGATTCCCTTTCAACACTACCGCAGCGTGCCCGCGCAATGGCTGGAGGGTAAAACGGTGATGGATGCCAACAATTACTACCCCGACCGCGATGGGCATATCCCAGAGCTGGACCGCTTTGAAACGACTACCAGCCGCTTGCTGGCCGACCATTTGACACATTCACACGTGGTGAAAGTGTTTAACGCGATCTTCGCCCCCGACCTGACGCAAGACGCCCGCCCTCACGGTGCACCTGATCGGCGGGCGCTGCCCGTCGCGGCGGATGACGCCACCGCGAAGGCCGTCGTGACCCAGCTGCTCGATGAGTTGGGGTTCGATGCCGTCGACGCTGGTGAGCTGGATGAAAGCTGGCGATTCGAGCGGGCCAAACCGGCGTACTGCGTGCGCCTGGACCAGGCTGGCTTGAAGGCTGCGCTGGCGGCGGCCGAGCGTGCGGTTGAGCTGCCCCCGGTGGAGCGACACCCGCCGCTCTCCTGAACATTTCCCCACAAAAAAGCCCGCTGACCGTCACCGGTTCAGCGGGCTTTTTCGTGGGTGAGGCTTACAGCGCCAGGTCAGAAACCGGCTTGCTTGGCTCAGCCGCAGGCTTGGCAGCCTCGGTAGCCTGTGGAGCGGCCAATTGCGGGATCGCTGGCGGTGGTGTCAGTTGCAGCACACCGGCAGTGTAGGCCCATTCCTTGGCAACCGCTTCAGGGCTGTCGTTCAGCTTGGTGCCGTAGCTTGGCACGATCTGGTGCAGTTTTTCCTGCCAGGCCGGGCTTGCTACCTTGTCCTTGAACACTTTTTGCAGCACGGTCAGCATGATCGGAGCCGCGGTGGACGCGCCTGGCGATGCACCCAACAGGCCGGCGATGGTGTTGTCGGCAGAGCTGACCACTTCGGTACCGAGCTTCAGCACGCCGCCTTGCTCTTCGTCACGCTTGATGATCTGCACGCGCTGGCCGGCTTGCCACAGGCGCCAGTCGGACTGCTTGGCGTTCGGGAAGTACTCTTGCAGCGCCTTGAAACGGTCATCATCAGACAGCATCAGTTGGCCAGCGAGGTACTCGACCAGTGGGTATTCACGAATACCGACTTTGGTCATAGGCCAGATGTTGTGGGTGGTGGTGCTGGTCAGCAGGTCCAGGTACGAGCCTTCTTTCAGGAACTTGGTCGAGAAGGTGGCGAATGGGCCAAACAGAATCACACGCTTGCCATCCAGCACGCGGGTGTCCAGGTGCGGAACCGACATCGGTGGCGAACCTACCGAAGCCTTGCCGTAGGCCTTGGCCAGGTGCTGCTCGGCGATGGTCGGGTTCTCGGTCACCAGGAACGAACCACCGACTGGGAAGCCTGCGTATTCCTTGCCTTCAGGAATGCCCGACTTCTGCAGCAAGTGCAGGGCACCGCCGCCGGCGCCGATGAACACGAACTTGGCGTCGGTTTCAGTCTTGGTGCCGTCTTTGAGGTTTTTGTAGCTCACGCGCCACGAACCGTCGGCGTTCTTGGTGATGTCCTGCACTTCGCTCGACAGCTTCAAGTCAAACTTCGGCGTGGTTTGCAGGTGGGCGACGAACTGGCGGGTGATCTCGCCGAAGTTTACGTCGGTGCCGATCGGGCTCCAGGTGGCCGCGATTTTCTGGCTCGGGTCACGCCCTTCCATCATCAACGGAACCCACTTGGCGATC
Organism: Pseudomonas sp. MF6767; assembly: GCF_016405475.1. Lineage (NCBI taxonomy): Bacteria > Pseudomonadati > Pseudomonadota > Gammaproteobacteria > Pseudomonadales > Pseudomonadaceae > Pseudomonas > Pseudomonas sp. MF6767. The sequence goes on from NZ_JAEKCY010000025.1 coordinate 74,777, forward strand.
TGCGCAGGGTCTTCGGAGTACTGCATGCCGGCGAACAGCGGGCTGGCCTTCAGGGCTTCGTAGCGTTTTTTCAGGAACTTGATGTTGTCATCGCCCCACACAAAGCTCATGTGCGGAGTGGAGTTGATGAACGAACGCGGGTTCTTCAACACGCCCTGCTGAACCTGCCAGGACCAGAACTGACGGGAGATCTGGAACGCTTCGTTGATCTCGACCGCTTTCGGGATCTCAACGTTGCCGTTCTTGTCTTCCGGGGTGTAGTTCAGCTCAGCCAGGGCCGAGTGACCGGTACCGGCGTTGTTCCAGCCGTTGGAGCTTTCTTCGGCCACGCCATCGAGGCGCTCGACCATCTCCATGGACCAGCCCGGCTCCAGCTCATTGAGCCAGACACCCAGGGTTGCACTCATGATGCCGCCGCCGATCAGCAGCACATCGACTTTCTTTGCCTCTTCCGCGTGAACGGACGTGATCCCCATCGACAAAGCCAGCCCCAGCAGGGCAGTGTTTACTTTTTTAAACATCAGTAGCACCTATGATAAAACGCCATCCGCCCTACCGCCCCCGATCATGAGTAACCCTCGTTCACGCTACGTCAGGCAACGTACCGCGGGGTCTGCACAGTCACATAAAGGCTGCAGGGTGGGCACACAAGGCCGATGGATCGACCTCACTGTTATGTCCCTTCTGCGCTGACTTCTTATCATTATTGGCTTCAGCTACCTGGGCGACAGCCAACCGCTGGGACGTATACGGGTGTACGCACCAGGGAAAGACTAGCCCAAGACGGCGCGCAGAATATCACGCTAAACAGCGTTTATGCGCCGTTTGGCCAATTGACAGGCCTAAATCGCGGGTTTTAATGCGCCCCTGTCAAGCCTGGCAGCCGCGACCTGCGGTCACAGGCGTGGAACTCTGCCGGAAATGGCGGTTCTAGACACCTTCGTCGCGGCTTGCGTAGCATCGGCGACGTCCTTCGTGCACACCCTCCACACAGAGTTACCCATGACTATCCAGCAAACACCCGGGCAGGTACTGCCTGCGCGCAGCGCCGCCAAAATGGAAGCGGCCATGGCCGTGGGCGCCTTCGCGATCGGCACCGGCGAATTCGCCATCATGGGCCTGATGCCCGACATCGCCCAGAACCTGGGCCTGAGCGAACCCCAGGTCGGCCACGCCATCAGCGCCTACGCCCTGGGCGTGATGGTCGGCGCCCCACTGCTGGCCATCCTCGGCGCCAAGTTGCTGCGCAAACACATGCTGCTGTTGCTGATGGGCCTGTACGCCCTGGGCAACTTCGCCACCGCCTTCACCCCGACCTTCGGCTCGCTGGTGGCCTTCCGCTTTATCAGCGGCCTGCCCCACGGCGCCTACTTCGGCATCGCCGCCGTGGTCGCCTCCAGCATGGTGCCCACCGACAAACGCGCCGGCGCCGTAGCCCGCGTGATGATGGGCCTGACCCTGGCCATGCTGCTGGGCAACCCCATTGCCACCTTCCTCGGCCAACACCTGGGCTGGCGCTCGGCGTTCACCCTGGTCAGCGTGATCGCCCTGCTCACCATCGCCCTGGTCTGGCAATTCGTGCCCCACCGCCACGACGAACAACGCAGCGACCCACGCAAAGAACTGCGCGCCTTCACCAAACCCCAGGTGTGGATGGCTCTGTCCATCGGCGCGATTGGCTTTGCCGGGATGTTCTGCGTATTCAGCTATCTGGCGCCGACCATGCTCGAAGTGACCAAGGTCTCGCCGCAGTGGATCCCCTTCGGCCTCGCCGCCTTTGGCGTGGGCGGCATCATCGGCAACATTGCCGGTGGCAAACTGTTTGATCGCATGCAGTTTCGGGCAGTGGGCTTGATATTGGTGTGGTCGATGGCGGTGTTGTTGTTCTTCCCCTTCGCCGCCTCGTCGCTGTGGGGCGTGCTGGTGAGCATGGGGCTGGTGGGCACCATGGTCGCGTTGGCGGCACCGTTGCAGATTCGGTTGATGGACATCGCCCACGAAGCGCCGAGCTTGGCGGCAGCGTCGAACCATGCGGCGTTTAACCTGGCGAATGCGCTGGGGCCGTGGTTTGGGGGGATGGCGATTACGGCAGGGTTGGGTTGGACCAGTACCGGCTACATCGGTGCTGCTACAGCGCTGGTGGGGCTGGGCCTCTACCTGATTGCCCGGCGGATGAAAGGCGGTCAATAACGGCTCACCTAATACCGATCAGCTAAGCGAACACAATACCAATGTGTGGAGCTGGCTTGCCTGGGAAAGCAGTGGTTCAGTTATAGATTCAGTGACTGACACGCCGCCTTCGCGAGCAAGCCCGCTCCCACAGGGATCTGGGCCGGGCGCTGATTTTGTGGGCGCTACATGGCCACTGTGGGAGCTGGCTTGCCTGCGATAGCGGTATATCAGTGACAGATGAGTTAACTGACCCACCGCCATCGCGAGCAAGCCCTCTCCCACAGGGATCCGAGCCGGGCGCTGATTCTGCGAGCGATACATGGCTAATGTGGGAGCTGGCTGCCGATAGCGGTATATCAGTAACAGATGAGTTAACTGACCCACCGCCATCGCGAGCAAGCCCTCTCCCACAGGGATCCGAGCCGGGCGCTGATTCTGCGAGCGATACATGGCTAATGTGGGAGCTGGCTTGCCTGCGATAGCGGTATATCAGTAACAGACGAATTAACTGACCCACCGCCATTGCAGCATAAATATCTACAGAACTTCGGCACGACGCTGCACCTGTGGCGAGGGAGCTTGCTCCCGTGAAGACCTGACAGCCGACGAAAATGCGGGATCAGACCGCGTACTATCCGGTACTCAGGCAACGGCTACTTAGCGTTCCACCCCAACGGCAGCTCACTTTGCAAACCAGCAAAGCAAGCAAAACACTCTCGCCCCACCACCCCATCAATCATCATGCAACAACCCCGAACCATACTCCCCATAACTACTCCCCAACCCACTGCCACCAAAATTCATCTTGGCGGCTTTGCTGGGGCTATGGTCGCCAAATGCCTGGCATCCGCCTGAAAAGCACGGGTCACTGTTCAGACTCGATGAAGATGAACAAGCACTCAACAGCAACGTGCCGGTGATCATCACGACTTTGACGAGGTTTGAGATCATGGTTTCAGTTCCCTGTGGGCTGGAGGCGCTGGGGTCCTCTCTCAGTAGGGGATCGTAGACCTCAACGACGCAGAGAATTATGAAACTTTGCGGGGAGCCAGCATGAGTTCAGGTTGCCGCCTTGGGCAAGGCGGCAGGGTTGGTTGTCAGGCTTTGACTGGGGCGGTTACAGGCGCAACTTGCTCCTGAGCTCGGTCAACGAGCAGCGAGCTCAACTCGATTAACTGCTGAATGCCCAGGGCGATGGCGCGTTGGGAATCGTCGAGGTCGAACGCCAGAGTGGCGGCCATTTCGTTGGCGGATGCTAGGTTTTCGGCGGCGTTGGCCAGGAGGGTTTCGGGGTCGATGGTTGGGTTGACGAGGAATAAATTTTGGTTTGGGCGTTCGACGGCGGCATCGATGGATGATGCGCTTTGATCCATTGAAGAACTGCGTGTGTTGTTGTGCATGGGCGAAGCTCCAAATATGTACGGGAGTTAAAAACGCCTTAGCAATACGGACTTCCACCTCCGGCCGCTGAGTTTGCGGCGGCTTGAGGAGGCTAGCGGTGTGAGGTCTGACGGGCAAGCCGGAAAACGTGTGGGAAAGCTCCTAACGTTATGTTGTCGACCGATATCCAACCCCCATTAAATTTGTGAGCTTTATTTAACTGCCACCCAAAAAACCATTTTTCTCGCAGAAATCCTCAAGAAAATCATATGTTTTAGAAAGAACATGGGCTACTGGAGTAATGCCATCCCTGCTGCGCACCATAAGGACTTTAGCATATTGAACCAATGGATCTCCTGCCCTCAGCGAGCCCACACTGGCAGGTACCGAGAACTCGAACAAAGGTACATCAGTCAAAATAGCTTTGTCCGTAAACTGGTTGTCTGTGAGGTGTTTGAACGAATTTGCTATTTCTCTGCACACTCCAAACTCGGGGCATTGATTTTTCAGGCCTACCTGGAATCGCGTTTTACCTTTCGTCGTGGATATAGCTGGCGCAAATTGTAGCCAAGAAATTCTTTGCTGCTGCGTACCGGTATGCCATATCCAGTCGCAAACGTGAAAAGCTGTGAGCGCAGCGTTTATGGCAAAGTAGCTCGAAAAATTTACCGATTGCGCTCCTTGGGAAAATTGGCTTGCCTGAAGTTGTTCGATCTCCCAATCCAACTTGGCAAGCATGTCTCCGATGGATTTAATCTGAAATGTTCTAAGCGCTTCAACTATAGCAAAACCACTGATGGCTTCTAACTCCATAACTTTATCTTCTCGCCCATAGGATCTGACTCGCGCCTCATGTTAAACCGGCTTCTAATAGGTAACTTAGAATAAATTATCGAATATAGATTACTTGCGTATCTTCTTCAAGAACTGGGTAGATAGATATCCATCCACCATATAGCCCTGATGTTCATACGAGACGTATAGCCAAGTTCTATCTTCCTTGCCAAGTACGACCACAATTGCATCCGGTGGCAAAAGTAATATCACGTCTGTCTTCATTCCAGGCCCTGCTCTGAGACGCACGTTTTTGCCTTTGACTAACCGGACATCCGCTGGTTTACCTGCAATTTCCGTACGGATAAAATTTCTAATTTCTGAAAGCAATTCGGTCTGGGGGAGTCGGGCATTCAAGTCAGCTAAACCTATCCGAGCACTCTCCCAATTAACCATCACGTAAACCAATGGAGCTACGACATAGAGCCAGAACAGCAGGGCGTATGTTGGGATCGCATTGAGAGATTGGACGGGGGCAGAAGTTTTAGCCTCTCCAACCTGAGCTACATCGGCCCATCCCGGATTGCTTTGAGGCTCGCTCTTCTGAAGCAACTCATACAAATTTTCAGCAGACTGTTTTACAGTAATATCAGTTCGACTAGCTAGTTCCTCAAGTACAGCATCAACAGTTATTGCTCCCGAGACCCCCCACCGGGACAGAGTTACAGTCGGTTCTGCAAGCTCCCTCATAGCGGAAAATGCGTCCAAAGATCTGACCGCAGACACTGCCGCCCTAAAAGCTGAATGTTCTCCCCATGTAATTGAAGCTGCAGACAGAGCCTTCGCCACAGCGCCTTCTTCCCAGGTTCTCGTTGATGCCGCCATTGCAGCCATAGCTTTTGCCGCTGGCCCCTCTTCCCAAGTTCTCGTTGATGCCGCCATTGCAGCCAAAGCTTTTGCCGTTGGACCCTCTTCCCAAGTTCTCGCTGATGCTGCCATTGCAGCCATAGCTTTTGCCGTTGGACCCTCTTCCCAAGCTCTCGCTGATGCCGCCATTGCAGCCATAGCTTTTGCCGCTGGACCCTCTTCCCAAGTTTTCGCTGATGCCGCCATTGCAGCCATAGCTTTTGCCGCTGGACCCTCTTCCCAAGTTTTCGCTGATGCCGCCATTGCAGCCAT